>JASLVM010000006.1 GCA_030741355.1 Candidatus Poseidonia sp.
AATTCTTCCTCCAACATGACGCGGTGGCGCTCGTTTCTCCGGTTGATTTTCTCGATGTAGCCTTCCATTTCTTCGAGGACATCGTCTTGAAGCTCTTCCAAAGCCAACAATTGTCGGCGCGTGATCACGTCCTCATCGCCCGAAAAGGAGGTATCCAATCCATCCAAGGCTTCCATGAGTTCCACGCGTCGGTCCCAACGGTGCCGTTCCGCCGTCATTCGTTCCAAGGCGTTGAGCGGGTCCTCAAACACACGCTGCTGCCAAATCCCCACCGCCAAACCTGCATGTTCGTAAGATTGGAGCAATTCCAAACCGTCCAATTCAATTTGTTTCCACAACGTGTCCAGTTCATCGACGGCGTTTTGCAAGTCATCGGTTTTTTCGAGGTGGCCGATAAGGCCCCTGGATTCCTCTATCCTTGAGGGCCAATAACGGGCAAAGCGCTCCCATCGTTCCACCAATTTGAGGTGCCGCTCAACCGAAGCGGCAACGGTATCGTGATTTGCTTCCCATTCCATGAGGTCGCTGGGATGGAGTTCGCCCTCGTGAGGAAAAACAATGCCTTGCTGCCTCCATTCTCGGAGGCGGTCTGAAAACAGTTGTCGGCGCTCTTCAAGCGCCTGGGCGAGATCGTGGACTTCTGCTGAGATGTCACTCAAAACGAGTTCGTTTTCTTTGTTGAGAAGTTGACTGCACCGCAATTCAAATTCAGCCGCCAAGGCTGGATCAAAGGGTTGAATCATCTGCACGGCCTTCAACCGAACTTGCTCCTTTTCGGCATGGAAACGCTGCCATTGCTCGAGTTGATTGAGCGACTCAAGCAAAGGCAACTCCACCAAGTCTCCTGCTGCGTAGCCCAGTTCACGCAAATGGTCGGCCCCGGCTTGAATCATCTGACGTTGTCGTTGTTCATCGTCTTCAATAAGTTCCAAATGACGCAAGAGTTCATCAGCATGAACGGGAGAATCAAACAGCCGATGAAGTGGAGCAACAGCGGCGTGACTTGAGACATCCAACGCCGCCAGTCGTTTGTAGAGCAAGGTCCACACCTCGCCATGCCCTTCTTCAAACCAGGTTTCTTTTTCTCTGTTGAGGGAAGGTTCCCAAGGTGCGAGAGAACGCATTTCTCGTTCCAACTCAAGGAATGTTTCTTCGATGGTAAAAGGGTCGTTGAGTCGATGTTTGTAACGGTCAACGGTCTCGACACCCACCGTTGAATATTGGGAAAAAGCAACCACCCGGTCCTCGAGCGCCGAAGCCGTTTCCCGGCGTTCTTCGAGCCAGGCCAACCGCTCACGATGCGCTCCGTCATGTTCAGCGAGGAAGCCCTCGATATCGGCGCGGTTGAAACCAAACCGAACAAGCGAATTGATTCGCTCGGTTTCGGTGTCGTCCACCCAATCCTCTCCGCTCATCGCTCCTCGTTCGTGGGACGGTGGCAGGGGGCTTTCAATATGAGCGGTTCCAAACAGCAGAATCCCCCGTCTTGTGGACATCTTTGCAACCACGGCTGTTCTTTGAAGGGCCAAAAACGACCCTTTTGGGCCTCAAATCTTCCGCAGACCATAAAGGCGCAACGGACCGCTCGGTGTCAATGAGTCTACTTGCTATCGGACTAGGTGCCCTTTCTGTTGGTGTTGCTGGAGGCCTTGGCTACTGGATGGTGCAAACCAACCAGAAGATGGTGCGATTGCTCGATATGCAAACCCTGTTGAGGGAATCACAATCCACCCATTTCCATCACTTGAACGTCGCCACGGAAGGTGTGTTGTCCGACCTCAACGCTGTTCAGACCACCCTCGGCGCCCTGCGAGCAACGCATCCCGAGGTCGACGCTTCGATGACGGTCCATCAATTCCTTCTCACCTACGAAATCGACAACTCTCCGTCCATTGATATTCAACAGGCTTGCGATGTCCTTCGTTCTCTGGTTCAACATCAGCCGATTGAGCAGGGCGTTTCCTCTCACCTTTCGGTAAACCACACCGGCCTCCTACGTCGCTTACTCGATGTGTTTGAACATCATCAGATCGGTGTTTCAGCGTTGCACGTGGACGGAGATACAGCGCATCGACTTGGACTGGCGGCCGCCCATCTTCAGCGGTACGATTGGGCTGAAGGAGCGCTCGGCACGGCCTACCAACTCTCGCCGGGTCACGCAAGCGTGTTGGAAGGATTGGAACACATCGCTCGCCTGCGGGGTGACGATGCACTCCACCGACACTGGCTTGAAGCGCGCATGAAACTCACGCCTGACGACCCTGAACTTTTGCGCTCCCACGCCCATCTTCTTGCCTCCATGGGCGACGAGGATGCCGAACACGCTGTTCGCCGACTCGAAGCCCTCGGTGTTGACACGGCGGCTGACCGCTCCCTTCTTTCCGGATTGCGAGCACGTGCTGGTGCACGGACAGAAGCCATCGAAGCGATTTTGCAGGCCCTGGAAGAAGACCCCAGCCGGTCCGCTGACTGGCTTCATTACGCTCAGTTGCTGGAGGATGAAGGCGAACTTGAATTGGCGCTTGAAGCCAATGAGCGTTGCTTGACCCTCGACCGACAAAACGGCGAAGCATGGGCGCTCAAAGCCCGCCTCCTCGCTCACAAGCAAGGCCATGCACGAGAGGCGCTGAAAGCGGCAACCCATGCGGTCGCTTTGGATGCTGGTGGCGTGGACACCATCTTCCTCAAATCCGAACTTCTTGAGATTGAAGGGTCCGTTGTCGCTGCCGAAGAAACCCTCCTCAAAGCGTTGGAGGCTCAACCTTACAACGGCGAACTGCGGGCCCGCATCGCTGGAAGATACCTCATTCAGCATCGCGTTGATGCTGCCTCAAATCTCCTTTCAGCGACCCCAGATGGGATTGACCACGCGCTCTTGCACACCGTCGAGGGACGCCTTCATCTCGCTCATGCCGATCGTCTACGCGACGGCACCGGGTTGACGGACGAAAATCTGCTTGAAGCAGCGCTGAGTGCTTTCAATGGCGCCCTGTCTTTGAACCGAGAACTTGGTGTTGCTTGGCTTGGACTGGCCCGAACACAACGCATGTTGGGTGATGTCTCCACGGCACGTGAATCGCTTGACCGAGCAGAACGCTTGAGCCCTGAAAAAGACCCTTCCATCGCTTGTGAGGCAGCGCTCCTTGCGTTGGATAACGGTGACCTCCAAGCGGCCTTACTGCATGTCGACGCAGCGGAAGTTCACGGGCAAAAAGCGACGACCGCCTATATTCGCGGCAACATCGCTGCCGTCAAAGGACAACTCAAGCAAGCGCTCTATCACTACAGCGATTGTCTCACACTCGATGCGTCCCACATCCGAGCGCGTCTCAACCGCTCTTCGGTCTACATGGGGCTTAACGAAGCGAGAAAAGCGATGGACGACGCCGAGGCGTTGCTTGACCTTGCACCCCAACTCGCCGTGGCTCGTGTGCGAAAGGCCGATGCCCACATGCATCTTGCTGAGTGGGAATCCGCCTCAAAGGAATTCAAACACGTGCTTGAACATGCACCGCATCATACGCACGCCCTTACCCAACTGGCAGCTTGCTACATGAGCATGGACCGAGCAGAACGAGCTGAAGGACCCCTCAACGAAGCCCTCCGACAATCGCCGGACCACGCCCCTGCCTGGCATCAGCGCGGTTTGTACTACATGCACTTCAACAAAATCGACAACGCTCTCTCAGACTTTGAAGCGGCGGTACGATGCGACGGTCACCATCTCGACGCCCGTCTCCAGATCGCCGCTCACCACCACGGTCTTGGCAACATGGGCGAGGCTGAAACGGCATGGAAAGCCATATTGAGCATAGAACCAGACCATCAATTGGCCAAGACTCGGTTGCAAGAATGCGAGAAAAACTTGATGAAAAGCGCATGACCACCCTTACGCGTAGGGGAGGGCTTGAATCACCGAAATCAAAGAGTTGAATTTGACAGAAATCCTGACTGCCCTTCAGGATTTTATGACCCAAGACGGGTCCATTTCCAACGAGCAGCGCGAATTTTACAGAATATTTTCGCAACACCTTCGGGGACACGACGGCGTGTTTACGGTTGAGGACATCGAACGCCTTTTGATGGAGGGAAAGAAGGAAGTTCCCAACCTCATCGATGAAGAATTTTTCAAGATGGGTGAAGCCATTTTGAACCGCTACAGAAACAAAAACGAGGACGCCATCAATGAACGCATTCGTCGTCTCGCAGAAGAAGAAGCACGAAAGCGCGCCATCGCCGAGGAAGAAGCTCGAAAACGTGCCGCCGCAGAAGAAGAAGAACGTCTGCGCAGGGAGGAAGAAGAGCGTATAGCCGAAGAGGCGCGTTTGGCCGAAGAGGCCCGTTTGGCTGAAGAAGCACGCATCGCTGAAGAAGCCCGCTTGGCTGAGGAAGCCCGCTTGGCTGAAGAGGCCCGTTTGGCCGAAGAGGCTCGTATGGCCGAAGAGGCTCGTATGGCCGAGGAAGCCCGTTTGGCCGAAGAGGCTCGTATGGCTGAAGAGGCCCGTCTGGCTGAGGAAGCCCGTTTGGCCGAAGAGGCCCGTCTGGCTGAGGAGACCCGTTTGGCTGAAGAGGCCCGCCTTGCTGAGGAAACCCGTCTTGCTGAGGAAGCCCGTTTGGCCGAAGAAGCCCGTCTTGCTGAGGAAGCACGTTTGGCTGAAGAGGCCCGTCTTGCTGAGGAGGCCCGTCTTGCTGAGGAGGCCCGTTTGGCCGAAGAAGCTCGCATTCAAGCTGAATTGGATGCTGGTGAAGCAGCGAAACAAGCGTACTGGGATGAACAAGAACTTCCAGGCGATGAGGCCAAAGTCGTCCCCGATCTCCCCGCTAGTGCTGCCCCTCTTCCCGAGGAAGGAGGCCGACGTGGAGGCTCCAAACTCAAATTCCTGGTGGTTATTGTGTTCGGGCTCATCGCTGGGGGAGCTGCATATGCGTACTTCCTCATGTGAGCCGCTGAGAAGCAAGCCATTTTGACCGATGAACGCTGAGAGACGCTCATGCCCCTTTCAACCGGAGACACCGCCCCAGACTTTGAACTCCCCAACGCCAACGCCAACGTTGGCTCATCCACCGTTTCCTTTGCGGATGCAAAGATGGAAAACGGCACACTGGTGGTTTTCGAATGCAACCATTGCCCCTACGTTGTAGCAAGCGTTGGTCGAATCAACGCCATGGCAGAAACGTGCAAAACCAAGGGAATCGGCTTTGTCGGCATCAATTCAAACGACCCCGTGGTGTACGAAAACGACTCCTTTGAACACATGGTTAAGCGAGCCGATGGTGGCATGCCCTATGCTTATCTTCACGACGCAACCCAAACCGTCGCCCATGCCTATGACGCCAAGCGAACGCCGGAGTTTTTCCTCTTTGACGCTGATGACCGTTTGGTCTATCAGGGAAGGATGGACGACAGTCCACGAAATCCCAACGATGTGACCACGAGTGAATTGGCTGATGCCATTGACGCCATGCTCAGTGGCGGCTCGATTGCGGTGGATTACACCGAATCCATCGGCTGCTCCGTAAAATGGAAGGCGTGAGCAGGGATGTCCGGTTGCCGCCGTCAGTGCGATTGGGATGACAACATGGTGTGCCGCTCGTGCGGCATCGACTACTCTCCTCCGTCCGAGGAAGAATGAACCTCAGTACTGCTCCAACACAAGTTCGGTGGTGGTGCTGGCAATTTCGTTTGGTGCGGCCAACCACATCTTGTCCAACAATGCGCGCAGAGCCATGGTGTCGTCAACGTGCACAAGGGCCACGAGATCGGCTTCTCCTGAGACTTCGTACACGATTTCCACGCCTTCCCAGCCCGTGACTTCGGAGGCGAACGAGCCGATCTCCGAGCCTGGTGAGACCTTGATTCGGACGAGAGCGGTCAAGCCCACGCCACCTTCTCGAATGGTGTAGCCACGAATGGTGCCGTTTTCTTCCATGTTTCGGATGTGGGTCCGAACCGTTCGCTCGCTGGCTTCAACTTTTGACGCGAGGTCAACATAGGACATGCGTCCATTTTTTCGAAGTTGGGCAAGGATGGCACGGTCAATTTCTGCAATGCGGGGCATGCCTCAGCCTCAACAAGGCCCTATTTCAAACCTTTTCCAGCAGGATATGGCTGTTTTATGGGAAAATATTGTTATAAAATGCCCTTTTCCCGAAGAACGAATCCCCAAAAAACCTCATCTTTCCACCGGAGACGATAAGGGATTGTAAGGGAAAACCCCGTTTCATTCAAAGAGCGGCTGACCCTCGCCAAGGTTGAGGGAGCCTCATGCCAGGACACATCTCAGGCCTTGATTCACGCATGGTGTTGGACAGTCGTGGCCAGCCCACGGTCGAAGTGGATTGTTTTGTTGACGGCAATCTTCTCGGTCGAGCCATCGTTCCCTCCGGAGCCTCAACAGGTGCTTACGAAGCGCTTGAACTGCGAGATGGCGATGCCAACACCTACCTCGGAAAGGGCGTTTCAAAAGCGGTCAACAACGTGAAAGACCACCTTGAGGAGGCCCTTGTCGGTTTGCCAGTTGATGAACAACGCTTGATCGACGAAGTGATGATCGAACTTGACGGGACGCCCAACAAGTCCAAACTTGGGGCCAACGCCATGCTCGGTGCTTCCATGGCTTGCCTCCATGCCGGTGCTGCTTTCCATGAACTTCCGCTTTGGAAGTACGTCGGCGGTGTAGCCGGCGGCCTGATGCCCGTCCCGATGCTGAACATTCTCAACGGAGGTGCTCACGCTGCATCAAACGTTGATGTACAGGAATTCATGGTGATGCCTCATGGTTTTGACACGTTTGAAGAAGGCCTTCGAGCCGGTGTTGAAACCTACCACGCCCTCAAGGCCGAGCTCAAGAAAGACGGTCTTCTGGGCGGTATTGGTGATGAGGGTGGTTTTGCACCCAACTTACCGACCAACGAAGACGGCCTCAAGTACATGGTGCGCGCCATCGAGGGCGCCGGGTACTCGACCGAAGAAATCGGCATCGCCCTCGATGTTGCCTCGACGGAATTTCTCAAAGACGACGGCTATCACATGGAAGGCAACGTCCTGTCATCCGAGGATTTGGTTGAAATGTACGGCGGTTGGCTGGATGATTACCCCATTCTTTCCATTGAGGACGGGTTTGGCGAAGACGACTGGCGAGGTTGGGCTGCGTTCACCAAAGCCTACGGCCACCGCGTTCAAACGGTCGGAGACGACCTCTTTGTCACGCAGTCGGAACGCCTGTCTCAAGGCATCGAACTTGGGGCAGCCAACGCCATGCTCGTGAAGCTCAATCAAGTTGGAACGGTTTCGGAGACCCTGGAGGCCATGGACCTCGCCTCGACCAACGGCATGAACAACGTCGTCTCCCATCGAAGCGGGGAATCCGAGGACGTGACCATCGCCGACTTTGCGGTCGGTACACGAGCGGGACAGATCAAAACCGGCGCACCCGCAAGGTCCGATCGCGTGGCAAAATACAACCAACTCTTGAGAATCGCAGCGGACGTCCACGAATACCGTTCACCGTTTCAGTGAGGTCATGCATCGTGGACGCCTCAGCGGGAGTCGATACCGACAGTTGCATGCAGCAGGTGTGATGGATGATTGATTTCGCTTGGTATTCTGTTGCGTTGATAGCATCGTTTGCAGGGGCCCGATGGTTCACCGAGAACATCAAATTTCATCTTCGCAACAAGCGATTTTGGCTTCATCACTGGTTTCTCGCCTTCATCACCATGGGGGTGCTGGTGGCGGCGGATGTCCAACAAGCGTGGATTTGGGGCGCACTTACCGGGGTCGCTCTCGAGGGCCTCCGCCGGGACCAGTGGTCTCTCCTCCGAAAGAAATGAAGGGCAAGGCATCATCTGACCTCCTGCATGACTCACGACAGGAGAACGGTTAGAGGGTGCAGGAAAAATACCGCGCCTTAAGTATCGCCGAAATTGGGAAGTGCCCATGAACCGTGCGATAACGCTCCTCATCGTTGCCTGCCTCAGTCTGTCCACCGTCGCTCTTGGCGTAGCGGCAGACGATACACAAGACATTCCAGCCAATGCCCAAGCGACCGGCGTTCACGACGCCCTCGTGGCCGCACTCGGGCATGCTGAGCTGGTTGAGACGCTCCAGGGCGACGGGCCGTTCACGGTCTTCGCACCAACCGACGAAGCCTTCACGGCCGCCGGTATTGACCTCTCGACGTTTGACAATGATGAAGCAAACGCCACCCTCTCAGACATCCTCCTCTACCACGTCTATGCTGGCTCGGTGGCTGCAGCCGATGTCACGGACGGCATGGTGGCTACCATGGTCAACGGCGACAACGCCACCTTCACCGTGGACAACGGTTCGGTGATGATCAACGACGCCAACGTAACCACGGCCGATGTGGTGGCAAGCAACGGAATCATCCACGTCATCGACAAGGTCCTGATGCCCCCAGCTGATGAACCCCAACCGCAAGACATCCCAACCATAGCCACCAACACCGGCGTGCACAATTCCTTGGTGGCCGCCTTGACACACGCTGGGCTGGTCGCAACGCTCCAAGGCGATGGTCCTTTCACGGTCTTTGCACCAACCGACGAAGCCTTCGCTGCAGCAGGTATCGACCTCTCGACGTTTGACAACGACGAGGCGAACGCCACCCTCACTGACATCCTCACCTACCACGTCTATGCTGGCTCGGTGGCTGCAGCCGATGTTACCGACGGCTTTGTGGCCACCATGGTCAACGGCGACAACGCCACCTTCACCGTGTCAAACGGCACCGTGATGATTGGAGATGCAACGGTGACTTCCGCTGATGTCGCAGCTTCAAACGGCATCATTCACGTGATTGACAAAGTCCTCACGCCACCGGCCGATGAACCGGTCGTGGAAGAGCCCGTGGTCGTTGACCCGTTCGAAGGCATTGACTGTGCGGCGACCGTCGGCATCGATACCTCCGGCTACGCCTTCTCCCCAACCGTGGTGAACATCGCTGTTGGCGAGACGGTGTGTTGGTCCTGGGAAGACGCCAGCATGCCCCACAACGTCAAGCAAGTTGATGGCTTCAAGTCAACGGATTACGTCGTTGGAGGCGTTACCTCCGGCGCTGCAGCCTCAACCGTTGCCTTCTCGTACACCTTCACCGAAGACACCACCTTCTACTATGCATGCGAGCCCCACATCGGCTTGGACATGTTCGGCGAGGTGGTTGTTGGCGACGGTGGCGCAGAACCTGCGTCAGAATCTTCCGACGAGAGCGAAGACACTCCGGGCTTCATGGTCATCTCTACCGTGATCGCTGTCATCGGTGCGTTGGCCCTGATGGGCCGCCAAAACGAGCGAGACCTCTGAAGTGGACAACGCTGATTTCATCGAGCACATCGACGTGTGCGAATCGTTGAAAATCAACACGGAGGGTCGCAGCATATGATGCGGCGACACCTGCTTGCTGTCGCCCTCTTCCTTGTAGCGCTCTTGCTGGTGAGGCAACTCTATCCTTACGTCTCTGGAAATGAACCCAGTGTTGTTGATGGGTACGAAGTCTCTCGAGTTGCTTCGGATTTGGGAGGTCCGACGTGTCTGGTGTGGGCGAACGGAACGCACCTCTTGGTATGTGACCGAGACCGCGGGGCCATTGTTGAACTCAACATCGAGACCGACCAGCGTCGCACGCTTCTGGACGGGCTCGACCGTCCGCATGGGCTTGTTCTTCACGAAGGCCGAGCCATCGTATCCGAAGCAGGGCGTTTGAGTTCCTATGCCGTTTCACAGGAGGGGTTGTTCGAAGCGCGGGACGTGTTGGTTTCAGGGGTTCCTGTTGGCAACCACCAGACCAACACCGTTGACGTCATGCCCAACGGCACCTTACTCTGGCACAGCGGGTCAACATGCAATGTTTGCAACGAAGAAGATTCACGAAACGCCGCCCTTCTTTGGGTCAATGCCACAACGGGCGATCACGGTGTTCTTGCGAGTGGCGTTCGAAACTCCTTTGATGGTGTTTGGGTTGAAGGCCACGGGTATTTTTTCACCGACAATGGAAGAGATTGGGAAGGCGATCACCCGCCGGAGGAACTGAATTTCATGATTCCAGGTGAGAATTACGGCTGGCCAAACGATGAGCCAACAACACCGGTGCCTGCTGGGACCCAGGCTCCTGTGGGAACGTGGACGCCGCACACGTCCATGAACGGCATCGATGTACGCCCTCTCCACTCATCACTTCCCGGCCTCTCTCCCGCTGAGGGTTTTACCTTGTACGCCACCGTTTACGGCTCATGGAACACCCTTCTGCCTCAAGGTCATGAAATTCTAAGAATCGATGTTTATCCAGGCGATTCAGCGACCACCTTTACGACCGAAATCACTCGGTTTGCTTGGGACGCAGGAACGCCGTTGCCGTTGGTGTTTCACCCGGACGGCACCTTGTATTACGCCACGTTTGGGAATGGCGGGTCCCTGTTCACCATCGACGCTCTCCCACTTGCGTCCTAACAGCGATTCAGCTGAGCCGGTGAGCGAGCGCTTCAATGGATTCTCCGGGCTCAGCCAGCGAGCGAACATAGCGAGCGACGGTGTGATTGGACCGTTGAAGGTCAACAAAATCGCCGCACCATTCCAGTGCGGTGGCGGGCGGGTTCTTTGAGTCCGAGGCTGATTCGACGGTCCACACCGAACAGCCGCTTCCATCGTCCGAAGCAATTTGAAGGCACCAAGGCGATGGAGCCATTTTGCGTTGACTCGTCAAATGATGACGCTGGATGAATCGAACGATGCAATCGTCGACGATGTGGAGAATGCCCGCCTCGTTCAACATTTCCAAAACACCCTCATGTTCCGACCCCGGTTGGAACCAAAGCAGGGGCATGGCGCGTTGGTCAAATTTGACAATCAACTCCATCACCGCTTGTTTCGCCCGCTCAGGGGCGAGGAAGAACACCACCACCTCCGGTTGAACCCCGTCCTCAATGGAGGCCCGAACAGGCCTTCCAAGAATGGCGCCTCCGGCGTCATTCGGGTGGACGGGCACCAACCTCCATCCTTTGTCTTGGAGATCATGAACGGCTTGGTGCGCTGGCCTTTCGGGCTTGAGTCCAGCGCCAAGGATGTGAATCGATGAGGCTTCGCTGATCACGCCTTGAATGGCAGGATGAGCATCCCGAAGCATGGTTATTTTTTACAGCAATCCCTTTTCAAACGCTGTTCAACCCCCTAAAACAGCAGTATAAAAGGAACATGAAGTGTAATGAATCCATGAGCAAATCATTTCTTTTGATAGGAGGCAGCAGCGATATCGCCCGCCATTTGGCCTCAATGTTGCTTGAAGACGGCCACCGCGTAACGCTCCTCGCACGGGACAGTGACCGCGTCACCGACCTTGTTGAGCAGGGCGCCGACTTGGTTCAAGGCGATGCTTTGGACGAAGCAATCGTCCAGGACGCCGTGGCCCATGCGGTGGAACAGGGCGAACACGGGCTGTCTGGGATGGCCCACTTGGTTGGCTCCATCGCCCTTCGCCCGCCCCACGCCACCAAACTGGAAGATTTCACCGCCGTTCTCCATACCAACCTCACTTCGGCTTTTCTCGCTCTCAAGACGGCGGGAAAGGCGATGCTCAAACCCGGTACGGGGCGCATGGTGTTCACCTCAAGTGTGGCTGGAAGTTATGGACTGACCAATCACGAAGCCATCGCAGCTGCGAAAGGCGGGATTGAAGCCATGGTACGTTCGGCTGCGTCGACTTATGCGCAACGCGGCCTTCGTGTGAACGCTGTTGCCCCGGGGCTGACCGAAACCCGGCTCGGTGGGCGTGTATTGCGCTCCGATGCCATCAGGGAAGCGTCGGTCGGCATGATTCCGCTCAAACGGATCAACGAACCCTTGGAAATCGCTCAGAGCATGCATTGGTTACTCACGGCCGCCCCAGACAACCTGACAGGGCAAATTCTCCATCTTGACGGTGGCATGTCAAACATCAGGGGTTGAAGCATGAAGATTGCAGTGGTCGGGGGCGGTCTAGCAGGACTGGCCATCGCACTCGGCTGTGAGGAAAACGGGTACAACGTGACGTTGTTTGAGGCTTCGACCGAACTTGGTGGGCGGATGAAAACACTTCGAGAAGGCAACCATCCGCTCGATGTCGGATTTCACGTGCTCCACACCGCCTATTCCACGGTGAAAGACTGGATCGACCTCGACGCCCTCCACATCAAACCCATGGATGCCTGCACCATGACCATTGCACCCTCCACCGGTCGCCGGCGCCTCCTCGGTGATGCTCTAAGAAGCCCCCGATACCTGTTCCCGACCCTCAAATCGGTCGGCGTATTTGACGGTCTTCGTTTCCTTCGATGGCGCATGCGCACCTCTGCACGCGACCTCGAGCGGGGCATGGATGAACCGACACCTTCCATTGCCGATGGCCTCCACCAACGCAATTTCCGACCATCAACACAGCGAGTCTTGCGCTCTCTGTTCACCGGGATAACGCTCGACCCTACGCTTTCTGAACGGATCGCCTTTGCAGATTTCACATGGGGGGCCATGTCGCATGGAAAGATGGTCATGCCTCGAGACGGCATCGCCGCTGTACCGCACCAACTGGCTGCACGTCTGCGCTCCACGGAGGTCCGATTGAACACGCCCGTGGAAGCGGTCACCAAATCCAACGTCGTTGTCAACGGTCAAAGGGAAGTGTTTGACCGGGTCGTTCTGGCCGTCCCTCAACACGTAGCGCAGAGGATGTTGCCGGGCTCCGTTGGAGAACACCGACCCAACGAACGAAGGACGACCACGGTGGTGTTCGTTGCTCCTGAAGCGCCGTTCAAGCAAGCGCGCCTGTTGTTGAATGAAGAGTGGGGCGAAGACGGACACCGCGTCCTTCACGTGCATCTTCCAACCAATCTTCACCCCCACCCCGATGGCCATCATTGGGTGGTCGCCACCCTGGTGGGTGAAGACGCAGAAGAGGTGGATGTCGAAGCGGTGAAGACCGAGTTAATCGAATGGTTTGGGGCTTCAGTCAATCGATGGTCACTCCTCACCACCACCACGGTAAGGCATGCCTTGCCCCACATTGACCCTTTACATCATGCACGAACACTTCCAGAGATTGAAATCGACGGGATTCTTTTGGCAGGAGACCATCGAACCCACCCGTCCGTTCAGGGAACGCTCCGAAGCGCTGAACGAGTGCTCAAACACCTCGACATTCCTGTTCCAAGGAGGCCGTAAAATGACATGGCATAATGTGATGAAATCAAGCAAATTGAAACCCGGCAAGAAGAAAATGAAGACGGTAAAGGGGAAGATGGTGATGGTGGGCCGTCAAGGCACCGCCCTGTTCGCCACCGAAGCGCTCTGCCGCCACATGCGATGGCCACTTGCTTGGGGAGCGAAGGTTGAGGACGACTGTGTTCGATGCCCGCTTCATCAAACGACGTACAATTTGGACGACGGGTCGGTCGTTGAGTGGTCACCGTTTCCTTTGCTTCCCCTGTACGGCAAATTGGTGGGCGCCATGTCGAGGAAGAAGGACCTCCGAATTTACGAGATCCGGGAACAGGACGGGATGATTCAAGTGAATTTTTCACCACCAGAACCCGTTGATGCGACCTCATAATGATAGCCGGGTTCGAACACCCAAGCGTGCTGGAGGGGTGATGAAATCGACCTGCTTGTTCCGCTTGGCCTCTTGGGCTGCCTCTTTGCCGCGGCCCTCACCGTCCCCGCTGGTTTCGGGCTTGCCACGATGACGACGCCACTGTTTCTGATTTGGTTTGAACCGCATCATGCCATCGCTGGAGTGGCCATCGTCCACGGGGCTCACAACGCCATGAAATCCCGTATGCTCAGGCAGCATATCGATGGTGATGCTCTCCGCCGATTTGGCTGGGCCCTCCTCATCGGTGCTCTGATGGGCGCGCTTCTCCAAAGCGTCATTCCCCCCGACCCTCTTCTGCTCTTGGTGGGCATCGCTCTCATCGTCTTACCCGTCCTCAAAATCAGCGAATCATGGACGTCCATCCGCCTGCCAGAGGCTGAAGACCGCCTTGGCGGCCTTGGCTCTGGGTTTCTTGGCGGTTTGACCGGCCATCAGGGAGCGCTTCGTGCGATGTTTCTCAAACAACGCCTCCCCGATAAATCAGAGTACGCAGCTACCGCCGCCGTCCTCGCGCTGGTGGTTGATGCGACGAGAATTCCGATCTATCTTTGGAACGATAGCACGGTTTTGACCGTCGATGCATGGTTGCTGGGAGGCTTTGTCATCGCCGCTCTCCTCGGTGCACAAATCGGTCGCATTTGGTTGGAAAAATGGAAGAGCGACGACATCCAAAAAGGGATCATGGTCGGTCTTGTTCTCTCTGGAGTGCTCTATGTCAGAGAGGCGCTTCTTGCCCTCTCATTGACGTGATTCGAGCCACACCCGAAGGCGGCGAACACCTTCGTGAATGTTGGCAATCGAGGTGGCGTAGCTGATTCGAATCAACCCATCTCCCCCTTCCATCAGGGAACCGGGTATGACTTGCACTTGGGCGTTTTTGAGCGCATCTTGAGCAAATTCGATGTCCGTGAGACCCGTGCCGGTGATGTCGGCGAGAATGTAGAACGCCCCCTCAGGTTCGGGAACAACAAATCCTGGTAGCGACGAAAGGCCCTGATGCATCAACAACCGGCGTTCGGCAAAAGCGTCTTTCATCACTTGGACCTCCTCATCAAGTGAGAGGGCTTTGGCCGCAGCGGACATCAAGAAGGTGGGGACATGGGTTGCAGAACTGACGTTGATGGTTTTCACCCCGTCCATCACCTTGGTTGGACCTGTAATCCATCCCAGTCGCCAACCGGTCATGGCCCATCCTTTGGACCAACCTCCGATGGTGATGGTTCGTTCACTTCCTCCCTCAAAGGCGCAGGGCGAGGTGTAGCCAACATCGGTCCAAACGAGGGTGGAGTAGATCATGTCATCAAGAATCCAAAGGTCGTGTTTGACGGCAAAATCAACGAGTCGTTTGGTTTCTTCTGGTGTGTAAACCGCACCGGTTGGGTTGTTGGGCGTGTTGAGGATGATGGCTTTCGTGTTCTCGTTGACGTGCGCTTCGAGTTCGTCAAAATCCGGGTGGTAGTTGTCTCTTCGTACAGGAACGTGAACGGGGAGCGCTCCTGTGAGGCGGACCATGCCGTCGTAAGAAGGCCAAGCAGGAGAGAGGAGGAGGACTTCATCACCGGGTGCGAGGACCGCCATCATTCCGTAGAACAGCGCCTGCTTGCAACCGGGCGTGACCACCACGTCGTTGGGGTCGACGTTGATGTCAAATTGGGTCAAATGCTGTTGAACGGCCTCGCACAAAGCGACCGTTCCTTGGGGGCGCGTATAGGCGGTCTCACCTCGGTCCAAGGAGGCCTTTGCCTCGTCAACAACGGGCTGCGGCGTTCCAAAATCGGGTTGGCCGACGGTGAACCGAACCACCTCAGGGCCGGGCGGCGCAAGAAAGGCGGCAAAACCGATACCAACCTGACTCAAGACGGGATTGATTTCGGGCATGATGCTCCTCTCCTATCTGTGGTCTGCTGACCAGTTTTCCCTTTGAAGGCTCGTATGATATTTTCAAAATGAGAAGTGTTTTGGAGCACGGACGGAGATTCGAACTCCGGTCTCAGGATCTGCAGTCCCGCTCATAGCCACTCTGACATCCGTGCTGTATTCACGCCCAGCGGCATGACCTATTTCAACGCGCCTTTACCCTCTATGGCAAGGCGGGAGGATTGTTTAAACGGATTCACAACTACCATCCACCATGGCAGAAGAAGAACAGAACCCGTCTCCGGAAGAGGGTGAAAAACCATTTTTTGCTCTTGATGCCGACGACGTCGCCAACGCTTCTGCGGAATCTTCTCTTCCACCTACCCCCATGGTCATGGGGTCTTTGGGGGGAGCTACCACGGCCTCGCCAGTGCAGGATGGACAACCCGGGGGGGGTTCAACGCCTCAGTTGTCTGGAGAGGTGATGGCATCTCCGGGTCAACAGATGTTCACCGTTCCAGGAGTCTATCAGAAAGAGCGATTTCGATGGAGTCAATTCTTCATCGGTTTAGCAGCGCCGTTCGCTGTTTTCATCATCGCGGCCATGATTGGAAATGCGGTTGACCCCTCATGGGATGATGCCTATCGATTCGAGGTCATCACGGTTGAAAGTGAAGACGGCGTGAATTTTCAACATCAACTTCAGCCCGGCCCTGACGAAGTTTTCAGTTATTTCACTACAGAGTTTGAACATGAAGACGGATTTGTTTTCATCACGTGTTGGGGCGAACCATTTGAAGATGAACAGGAAGACATCGACGTTCAACAACAAATCAATTACAACAATCGCCAAGTTTCCATCGGCCATTATTATCCTGCCAATCAAACCATAGCGTTCACGTTGTCAGAGGGGTCCTCCGACCGACTTGATTTTGCTATCGAGTACGTGGATTCCGATTTAGAGGATGAAGAAGAGCGTGCTACGACGTACTTCGACACCATGTTTTGTCTCCTGCCACTTGGCTTCATTGTGGCCACCGGGGCCTCGTTTGTCAAAGGAAACCGGGCGCTTGGCTACGGGCTCCTCACTTCTCTTTTCCTTGGTGTTGTGGGCGGTCCGCTTCTGTTCCTCCTCATTTTATTGTTCGCTTTCGGGGTGTAGGCGTGCCAAGGATTCAGCACGTGCGCGGGATTCCATCGGAGCCCTATTTCCGAACCCGATATGCGGTGTTGCGAGAACCGTTGGGGATGCCGCTTGGCAGTGAACGCCTCAGTGACGACGATCAAGCTGTTCATGTTTGGGCGGAAATTGACACCGTCATTGCCGCCGTGGGGCGCGCCCACATCATCCCTGGGGATTCGGACGGCTCTGGAGCCGATCACAAAGGACCGGGAGCAGCCCTCATCCCGCCTTTTGGGCCGCTCGCCGACGCTTCCGCTCAGAGGCCCGCCTTTCAAATCCGGCAGATGGGAACCCTCCCTGAGCATCAACGCCAAGGGCTCGCAGCGGCTGTGCTCGGGGAACTTGAACGACTCATGTTCACAGAATACGGCTGTAAAACTGGGCTTCTGCAAGCAAGGGAGCATGCCATTCAATTCTACGAATCGCAGGGCTGGTCGGTCATCGATGAACCGTATGATATCGGGATTATTGGGCCACACAGGTCCATGATGAAGCGATTTTGAACATCCAAAGTATATATCCTCTCAATCGTTCAAGTTAGCATCGGCAGTTTCCATAAACGCCCATTGAATGTTAAAATGAACACATAAGACGGAACAAAAAGATGGATTTGCGCCCGAAAGAGGGAGTAGAGATGAGATCAACACCATACATAAAGACAAAAGAAAATAAAACATCCAGCGCACAGGATAGAAACATGAAAGATTCTCGTTCATCGAGAAGTTACGCAAAATCGCAGCCCGATTTTGATTATTACGTAGCGAAAAAATACAATTCCAAATCGGAAAAAGAACGAGATTTGTATTTCCAAAAATTACTCGAAGCGTTTCGAACGCTTTCCGAAGAAGCCCCAGAAGTCTTTGATTCCATTGCGCCAGAAATGCTTCAGCGAAGCATTTGGTCGTGGAGAGGCGCAGATCCCCTGCTCTCCAAGAAATTCAACAATTGGCTTCTAGCAGATTATCAATGGACGCCGTTCGACGAAATTTTACCGAAAGAATCGGCGAACCATCGCCCGCTGCAAGTGCCGCCGCTTGACCCGGAGCATCTCAATGAGGTGCACCATGCTTTGATTGAAGCTCTTCAAGATCGATTCCGAGGAGATCCACACCGATGGGACGCTTCTCGTCGAGACCAGTTTGTCATTCTCGGCATGATGGCAACCGCCGGCGGTTACGGTGTGCGTCAAGGAAAATTGATCCACAGCCTGGGCATGGGTCTTGCAGAGAGCGGCGTTCGAGGTGCAAACACGGTTCGAGCAGCTAAAATTGCCCTTTCTCGACTTGCGAAACCTTTCGGCCTGCAACTTTTCGCTCCAGCGGTTGGCAACGGCCCAGAACGTATTCACATGTTCAGTGATGATGAACTCGCTGAAGTCATCGCTCGCTACGTCTTCAATCACGACGCTTCGATTTTGCTTCCGGCAACCAACGTCCCCGGTGTTTAGGCGTCGTTGGCTGGAGAATCAATTCATCGCGCCTTTCATATAGGGTAGGGCCCTTGAATAGGGCAGAGGGAACGCTGGGTTCCCTATGAACAACCCGTGAAAAACGATGCAAACGGAGGATTTGAACAAGTCAATGTACAAGGAAAATGGAGAGAGGGACAGCGATTCTCCCTCAAGCCCCCCATCAATTGGAGGCCGACCAACCCTTGTACAAGATTTGGCGACTATTCATCCAATCCGCGAAGCGTTGCATCGATCCCAAACGCCGAAGCCCACCACGTGCGCTTTGACATTGGAAAGAGAGAACAGCGGGTTCTCTATGTAAAACAACCAAAAACAAAGGAAGTGAAAAAAACATGAAGACGAAAATGATGAGCGTGCTATTGGCTTTGTTCCTCGCCCTTTCCGCTGTTTCGGCAGCCTCGGGTGATGGATCCGACCCCCTCGACCCCTCAGACGGCGGCGCCGACTGGGACGGCGATGGTTTGACCAACGCTGAGGAGCAAT
This sequence comes from Candidatus Poseidonia sp., assembly GCA_030741355.1. GTDB lineage: Archaea > Thermoplasmatota > Poseidoniia > Poseidoniales > Poseidoniaceae > Poseidonia. The sequence continues at coordinate 18,629 of JASLVM010000006.1, forward strand.
CCCAAGGCACCAACATGAACAATGCAGACAGCGATGGCGACGGTCTCCCAGACGGATGGGAGGTTTCGAACGGACTGAACCCCACCAACGGTGGCGATGGAAACGCAGACCCTGACGGAGATGGCTTGACCAACTCCCAAGAGTATGCCTCGGGTACCAACCCGAACAACGCCGACACCGACGGTGACGGCAAGTCCGACGCAACCGACCAGTTCCCCAACGACCCCAACGACGGTGAGTACTCCGACTCTGACGGTGACGGTATTCCTGACGCTTACGACCCAGACTTCCAGGAGTCTGGAGCAGGCGCAGGTAACGGCGACACCGAGGGCGGCGGCGAATCCGACGCTGGAACACCAACTCCTGGACAAGGTCAGGGACAAGGTCAGGGACAAGGTCAAGGACAAGGTCAAGGACAAGGTCAAGGACAAGGTCAGGGACAAGGTCAAGGCCAAGGTCAACAACAAGGCCAAGGTCAAGGTCAGCAAGGTCAGCAAGGTCAGCAAGGTCAGCAAGGTCAGCAAGGCCAGCAAGGTCAGCAAGGCCAGCAAGGTCAGCAAGGCCAGCAAGGTCAGCAAGGCCAGCAAGGTCAACAGCAAGACAACGGCCAAGGTCAACAACAGCAAGGCGGTCAACAAGGCGGCCAGCAAGGTGACCAGACCAGCCAAGACCAGAACGGTCAGAACCAGAACGGTCAGAACGAGCAACAGCAAGGTCAGACGCAGAACGGACAGCAGGGTCAACAAGGCCAGCAATCCGATCAGCAACAAGGCCAGCAGCTCGGCAACCAGGACGAGAACGACAACGATGGCGATGGTATCCCGAACGACGTCGACAACGACGACGACAACGACGGTATCCCCGACTCCGTCGATGATTCACCAATGGATCACGACAATGACGGCACCGACGATTTCGAGGATGATGACGCTGATGGCGACGGCATCGACGACCGCGAGGAAGTGAACGATGGCGACCCCAACACCAACATCTACGACCACGACAACGACGGCATCTCCGATGCTGTTGACTTGGACATCGACAACGATGGCATTGACAACCGAAATGACATTGGCGACATGGGCGAAGACCTGTCCCGAGACCACGACAACGATGGTATGGACGACGCTGAAGACGACGACGATGACAACGACAACATCCTCGATGTTGACGAAATCGACGGCGTTGCCGGAAGCTACCGCTACGACCATGACAACGATGGCATTTGGGATCTTACCGACAACGATGACGACAACGACGGTCTTATGGACTGGTTTGAAGTCAACGATGGCAACGATCTCACGGGTCAATTCGACGCTGACAACGACGGAACCGATGATTACGAGGACGACGACGACGATAACGACGGCATCCTCGACATCTACGAACTCTGAAGTTGACGCACCGACTGTCAAAGAACCGTCTCTGACGGGTACAACAGGCGCTCCGGGGCCAAGGCCTCGGAGTGCCTCCTTTTCCTCCTCCTCCCTTTCATTGTAAATCGAAGGGTATCGACGTTCTTTCGTGTTGATACGCAGAGTGTTCTGTGATACGCAACCGCACAATCGCGCCAAGCCCTTGAAATAGGGTATTTTGGTGGAGAGGTGATTACGAGGTGCCCGCATGCTGTCAAAACAACACACTCAAAAAATCGAAGAGCGACAACAACTCTCCATGGCCATTATCATCGTGTTTTTGATGCTGGCCAGCAGCCTCCTCGCCATTGTCCAGACCGTTCACGACGGACCAGAAGCCACCAAAGCGACTCAACTTGTTGACGGCGGGAGCCTCGGCATGACCCCCATCCAATCCACGGACCAAGGCGGCCAAGGTGGATGGGACGGCGTCCACGACAGTCATTATGACATGGCTCACGAAGCCCTGAGGGACCTCATGTGGTCGGACCCAGGCGTTTCCGCTGGTGTCATCGTTGACCTTTCCGTTCTCGAAGCTGCCATCCCCTCGTATTCCACCTTCCTCGAAGAAACCCGGGCCGGCGACCACGACAACGACGGTATCGACGACCTTGCCGACCTCGACGACGATAACGATGGCATCTACGACTTGCTTGAGCGATTCGACGGATGTTACGGAACCGACCCATACGACCACGACAACGATGGCATTCTCGATGTTGATGATTGGGACGATGACAACGACGGCATCCTCGAAGGGCCCATTGATTACGCCGCTCTTGAGGCGCAGGGCCTTGACCCACGAAACGTGTCCACCGACCGCTACCTCGACCCGACCATCGACCACCCTCACCCCGACATCGGGGCCATTGGCAACTTCTACCTCGCGGACCAGAACCCCATGGACCACGACAACGATGGCGTGACCGACGAAGACAATGACGGTGCAGGCCCCGGCCGGTACGATGAGGACGACGACAACGACGGCCGGATCGACCAATTCACGTGGCCTTGCGATTTGGATTCGGACGGAATTTCGGACTACTTCGACGCCGATGACGACAACGACGGCGTTCTTGACGTTGAGGACGCCCACCCCTACGACGCCAGCATCACCACTCAAATGTCTACGACGGCTTCTCTCTACGATGCCTCCCGACTTTGGACGTTCAACGAATACCGCCAATACTCTGGCGGCGTTGATTATGTTGACTGGGAGCGTAACAGAGTAAACGCTCAGGGCGCTACAGCCTCGGGCTTCTTCGGCGGCCTCGATGACCTCATCGAATTGAGTGACTCCCATGGCACTCCTGCTTTCATCAACATTGTTGACGGCGACCTCGATGGTGACGGCTCCCCCAACTTCCTCGACCCGGACAACGACAACGACGGTACGCCGGATTCGGCTGACACCGACGATGACAACGACGGCATTCTTGACATGGTTGACCCCGACGATGACAACGACGGCATCCCCGATACGTGCGTTGAAATTGACACCAACGGCGACCAGACCAGCGATTACACCGGGCTTCAGAACGGGGCTGTGACAGGATTCACCATCTCGACGGGTGGCGCGAACTACAACAGCGGCACCGATGTTGCGACGGCGAACGCAGGGAGCACTGGAACCGGGTTGACCGTTGACATCACGACCACGGCAGGCGCCATCACGAACGCCGTCATCAACCGGGCAGGTTCCGGATACAGCGTCGGCGACATCGTGACCGTCAACGGTGGCGATTCCAAGGGCAACTTGACCATCACGAGTGTTTCGACCGCTATTTTCGAACTTCCGGGTGGAGACGGTGATGGCGACGGGCAAATCGATTGTGAAATCGATTATGACGGCGATCTCGACGACGATATTCGTCGGCCGTTTGACCAGAACTACAACGGCATCTACGACTGGCTCGACACCGACATGGGTGGAACGACCTCCCCCGACAATCTCGGCAACTTTGCCGTTGGTGGCGCTGACATCCCGTACGATTTGGACAACGATAACATCGAGAACGAAAACGACTCGTTCCCGCTGAACACCGCGGCGGAAGTTTCCACTTGGAACTGCCCTACGCAAGCCAACCCCAACCCCACCAACCCCGACCCACGATGTCAAACCCGCCGCGCCTCTTTCTCACAATTCAACGATTGGGACGGCGACGGTATCAGCAACTGGGACGATGTTGACGACGACAACGACGGCATCATCGACGTCTTGGACATCGACTGGGACTGTGACCTCGATAACGACAACGACCTCCACCAAATCAACGGTGGGTTGTACCGGGACGATGGGCCCAATGATGTGGATTCTGACGTGGACGGAGACGGCCTTGAGAACAGCATTGACTGGGACGACGACAACGACGGCATCGCCGACCTCTTCGACCCCGATGACGGAAATTGCGGCATCGTTGATTTCGACGCCACCGACGCCTTCGGCACACCTTACTATCCTGTGAACGACGGTGGCGCCCTCGATGGGTCCAGCGACAGTCAACTCTACGATACCAACTCCACCGACCACTGGAACTTGGTGTTCCAGCACTACCCCTTCGCCGATGTGGTCCTCAACTACAACGGCTACGACTCAACCACCAACCCTCCCACACCAGGTATCGTGCCTGAATTCTACTGGTTCCTCTTCGCTCGTTGGTCGCCCTACAACGGCGGTAACGACTGGGATATTGATTCGGATGGTGATTCCCTCATCAACGGCTTGGACATCGATCAAGACGCCGACGGGATGCCCGATTGGTGGGACCAAGACGAAGGAAACGACGGTGTTTTGGATGTTGAGGACGTCAAGATGGGCGGTTCATTCGACCTTTCAACCTGCGGTTGGACGGCAGGAAACCTCGGGCAAGGCTTTGTTTGCGGCTACGCCTATGCGCTCGCATACAAGATGCCGCTCAACGGCGTCAACGCTCAGTTTGGTGCTCCTTACTCCACCCGGCCAGACGCTGCCTTTGACCAAGGCGCCACCGCCGGAGGTCCGTCAGGCAATTGGAGCTGCACTCCGGTTGAAGGCATCGGCTGCTGGCACTACGACTTCGGTGGCGACGGCACCATTGACTCTGCCATCACCTACACTCAGATGACCGATAACCGAGACGCATTCAACTCCTGGATTGGTTTGACCACTGGCATCTGGCAGTGGAACAGTGACAACGGCCCCGAAGCCGACTTCCCCGATGAATTGGGAGCCGACCTCCTGAAGAACGATGTCGATGGAGACGTTGACGGTGACTTCACCAACTCCACCATCGATTTGGACGATGATTACGACTCCATCTTCGACTGGTTTGACGTGGATGACGACAACGACGGTGTATGGGATTACTTTGAGGTTGACAGTAACTTCGACCTCGACGACGACACCGGCCAAAACAACGGGAACTTCTTCTCCGGGTCCAACTGCGATGACAACGACGATGACGGAAACGACGCAGACGCCGATGACGACGGCTTCTACCAAGCGGTTTGGGACCAAGGAATCATGTCCCAAGGCCTTCGCCAACCAACCCTCTATGACGTTGACAACGACAACGACGCCATCCCTGACGGGGAAGATCCCGACGACGATAACGACGGTCGTTTGGATGTTGACCAAGAACGCCTCCCCGGTTGTTTCTGGGGCGAAGAACAGTCCACATGGGACAACGACAACGACGGTATCGTGAACTGGGCTGATGATGACTGGGACGGCGATGGCTTGACCAACGCTGCTGAACTTCTTGTGAGCATCACGGCGCCGTTTGACCACGACAACGATGGCGTCCGCGACGACCTTGACGAAGACGACGATGAAGATGGCATGCACGACGAAGACGAAGTGTTGCTTTGGCCCACTCGCTTCGACCGCAATTCCACCAACCCGTGGGACCACGACGACTTTGGCGACGGGGAAGCGCTTGCGAACCCGCTCGATGACTCGACGGGACCGGACGCTATCGACAACGATGACGACAACGATACTCGAATCGACGTGGACTTTGACCAAACGGAGGACACCGAATTGACCTCTGACTGGGACAGCGACAACGACGGCATCTTGGACGCAGACGACAAGGCACCCACCTACATCACGCTCAATCTCCCCGATAACCTGTGGCTTGACGCACAAAGCCCAACCATCTTTGCCGGGCATGTTGACTGGTTGAACCCGGTTACCGGCGTGGTTGAAGCGGCACCGCAACTTCCGGTTCAGGTGCACATCGAATGGGCGGACAACCAAACCACGGCTGTTGAAACGATTGACGTCTTGACCAACGCAGCTGGAAACTTCAGCGTCGGACAATTCCTCTATCCCGAAGATTTGACGGTGGGCGATAACACGACTTACCGCGTCTACGCAGAAGTGACGGAGATGTTCCTGTTCAACGGAAACGAGTCGCAGTCCTACTATGTCGGTGCTGAGGCCAACATGACCGTCGATTACTCGGCGTGGACCTACTTCCGCAGCGATGAGCAACCGTTCTGGCTTGACTTCAAGGCCCACTATGCCGCTGACTGGGACCGAGGATTGTTTGACAACCGAATCAAGAACTCCCCCATCACCTTCTCCATCTTCGGTGGACTGTTTGGCAACCTAACCGCCCCCACCAACTTCACCGGTTTGGGTAACAACGGCTACCGAACGGACGCTTCCGGATGGGCTTCACTCACCTTCGTTCAGGACTTGGGTATCGCTGGCACATGGAAGCAAGTGCAGTGGAATTCCACCGCCGACAACGGCGTTGGCCAAATCCCGGGTGGCTACGAAGAAATCGGATGGAACGATTTGACCAAGCAGCATGACGTGGTCCTCGACGGCGACGGCAACCCGTTGCGGTACAATTACACCAACACGAGTCTACCCGCAGGCGACATCGAAATCATTGCGCGTGTTTCACCCGAATTGGCGAACGAATGGCCGTTCCCGTTCCTGAATGGCGACGAGGCTGAACCGTTCTCTGTTCGCATCATGCACCGCATGAACATCGAGGGAACGCTGATCGTTGATGGCCTGAGCCCGATTTACTACTACGACTCCACCGTCAACAACGGTGACGGAACCTTTGGCGACTGGTCGACTCTGTTCCATCAGCCTGCACTGACCGCAGCCGGTGTCAACTACAACGATGTGGCCGCCTTCAAACCGTATCCAAAATCATGGGACGGTACGCCAGAAGGTTTGACCGGTCAAGCAGCAGCTCTCCGACCGTTCCTCACTGGAAACGGCAGCCACTGGTTCATCGCTTTGGTGAACGGCGGCGACAGCAACCTGCCGCCTTGTGGACCTGTGGACCGAACGGACCCCAACAGCCCTGTTCGCTGTGAGATTGTCCCCGAAATGAACACGGGCGAATCTCTCCAAGTCGTTGGAAAGGTCACCAACCGCACCAACGAACCGTGGGACCAAGACCCGATCGCTCTGCAAGTTGACGTTGACAAGAACGGCCAATTCCTCGGCGCTGGTGAGACGGCTTACACGCAACGCCCCATCATGAAGGACGGCGATGCAGCCTACGATTACAACTGGTCTTGGTTCAGCCAATACGGTGCTGGAACCTACGGGCTCCGTGTCGACTTCACCAACTCTGCCTACTACTTCACCGGCAACTCATCGACGTTGGCTCCAACGGGTGCGTACATCAACGTCACCGTGGTCGGTACCACCGACTTCCAGACAACCTCGTTGCCTCGCCTTTACAGGAACACCAACACCACCATTCAGGCGAAGTTGGTTGACAATTCACTTCAACCGGTTCGAAACGCTCCGGTCAACTACACCTGGTCCTTTGACGGACGCACGGGCGTGAACTTCACAGACAACAACGGTTTCTTCGAAATTCCGTTCAATGTTTCCGCCACCGACGACCTTGGCAACTTCACCTTGCAGTTCGAATACTCCGGAACATCACTCCTCAAAGGAACCTCAGTGAGTCAGTCGGTCTGGGTCGTATCTCGGACCTACATGCAGGTGATTTCAACCGAAGACAACCTGCGGCGTTCGGGTGATAAATGGGATTTCACCGCTCAAGTATCGGACGATAACAAGACGAGTATACGGGATTCAGGAGGCACAGCGCTTTCAGGTTCCGAAACGCCTTACGGCGGTTTGGTTGATGTCATCTTCGAAGGCACGGACTTCCAAGGCACGTTGCACCGACAGGTCGTGGCTACACTGGCGCCGAATGCCGGTGTGATTTCGCTTCCAGAAGTTGAACCGGATGGTTCCCACCTCTGTTTCTACGACGGCAACGGCGACAACATCCCCGACCGAGACATCGACGGTGATGGTTTGGAGGTCGAGGAAACCGTTGGATGTTTGAAGTCCAACATTTCACCACTCAACCCCGCCTTGCTACGAGCCGACCCCGAATCCTTCTTGCCGAATGGATTTGGTCCAGTGAACGTGATTTTGCGATTCCAAGAGACGCTGCCCAATGAGGGCTGTCAACCACTTGACGTCAGCTACCTTGGCATTCAAGGAGCATGGGACCCGTGTACTCAAATTCCTGGAAACGACCACTTCCGACTTACGATGACCAACAACGCCAACGGCTTCAACCTCATTGGCCGCACCGTCATGTCGGTTGACGACCAAATTGTCTACACCAGCGAAATCGACCCGCTTACGGGTGAAGTCGTTCCCAAGCCAATGATCGTCACCGGGCAACTCAGCGATGAGTTGGGCGTGAACCTGACCGATCGAAGCATCCGCGTCAATTACGAGATGGTGAACGGTCAAACCGGTCCCGTCGCATGTCAATCCGGCACCACCAACGCTGACGGTTACTTCTCCATCATCTGTCCGCTCTCGGACGTGATGGCTGGTAAAGCCAAGGTGACGGTCTCGTACTCGGCTTACGACAACAACGACGCCTACCGATACGAGAACAAGACGGTCCAAACCGAGTTCGACGTCTTCTCCAACTCTACGTTGCAGATCACCGAAGTTGGGCCGTTCAAGTCCAGCGTTGACCAGTGGGTTGCTCCGAACGGTTCTCGCTATCCAGTGTTGTACCTGAAGGAGTCGTTCCACATCGACGCGTTCCTCGCTCAGTCCAACGGACAGGCGGTTGGCGGTAAGTGTCTCAACATCTACCTCGACCCCGATGAGAACGTTCGCCCGCTTGCCACGGTTCGCACCAGCGACATCGATGGAAGCGTGGAATGGTTCAGCGGCGACCCTGTGCAAAACCCAACCTTGCGAGGCGTGGAAACCACCGGTGGTAAACTGGAAGGTTTCCGTACGCTCCAAGTGGCGTTTGAGCCCGACCGGAACATCCCCGGAGGTTGTGATAAGGACAGCAGTAACGCTCTGAACGGTTCAGCCATGAACATCGAAGTTCTCGTTCGTTCACGGGTTGACCTGCAAGTCAAGCAGACCTGGAGCAATAGCGGCGCCAACGGCGCCGATGAAGGCGACCTCATCACAGGACAAATCGCCCTCCTGCGCGACCGTCTTGACCTCGCTGTTGAGAACGAAGAAGTCATCTTCGCCTACGAATTCTTTGATGATGAAACCGGCACATGGGTTGTCTCTGATTTGAACAACAAGACCCGAACCAACGAGCAAGGTATTGCCTCCTTTGAATGGAGTTTCGTTGGTCAGAGTTGCGATGGAAACCCGTGTTCCGGTGTTTGGCGAATCACGGCCTATTACCCCGGGTCGACGTACTTTGCACCATCACAGGACAACATCACGCACGAAATCACCTACAAGAAGGCCGAAGCCTTGGGCGACGCCAGTGGTTTGTTCAGCCCGAGCAACCTGATTGGTTTCGCCATCGTCTTGATGGCCTTGTTGATTGCAGGTGCGATCTATTACCAGCGAGTTCAGCAACAACGCCAGGTCCAAGCGCTCCGTGGTATTCTGACCGATGCCATGATGCAACTTGAAGCCAGCAACGAATACATTGCTGCCATCTTCGACTGCTACAAGAGCCTCGTGAAGCACTTCAAGAAATACGGCTTCATGAAGAAGGTCTACGAAACAGCACGTGAGTTTGAAGCGGCTGTCCGTTCGGCCTTCAACATGGTGCCTGTTGACCAATTGGATGACTTCCTGTCCATCTTTGAAGAAGCCCGATACTCCGAGCACACCATCGACGCAACGCATCGAGACCGTGCGCTGCAAACCCTCGGTGCCATCACCAACTCCTTGACGATGGCTCTGGGCGAAGAGTCGGTGGTCAAGCGCATCGATGCGACCAGCATTTACGACAACCTGACCAAGGCCGGCGAATTCGTCGCAGCAGACGGTTCAGTCCGCCAGGCTGGTATGGTTGAAGGCGAGAACACGGACTTCAAGATTTGAAGCCCCCATCGGTGAAGTGCCGAGGTCCACTCAGCGTAAGCAAGACCCGCTGAAGCCTTAACCTTCAAAGGCTGGAGGCCTGTGTGTTGGTTCATGGACGACTGGAAGGCGCTCATTGACCAAGCCATGCAAATTGAAACGACCGACACCATCGGAGCCCACGGGATGTACGAACACGCTGTTCGAGCGGCCCTCGCTCAGTCTCAGATGTTGCTGGGCGATTTGGAAGCCGCTCAAATCATCGAATCCATTTACGGTGCTTTGGTGGCTTATTCACAGACCGTCATGCTTCGCATGAAAGCCGAAGACCCCGAGCCAGGGAGCGCCGACCACGCCTTCCGTGCTGGGCAAGCCTACGGCGTTAGCTGCATTCTGAACCACCTCATCGATCGCTTGACGGACGTTGCTGGCATCACCGCCTTGGGCGCTCTTGACGACTTTTCCGATACACTCCACGACGAAATCATCGTCCAAGCCCGCGCGGCCGGTTTGATGGTTGAGTTGCTTGATGCGAAGGGCGAAATCCTTCTTGAGTGAACCTCGACATTCTTGGGAAAACCGTGGCGCTCCGGCGCGATGGGAGTTCAACTCGCGTCGGTGGCTTCATAACGGGACGGACGGTCGGCAGGTTGCTTCATAGCATCGAGGGAGTCAAATGAGCAACCCAGAACGTAAGACAAACGCCCAGTTGGTTGATACCATCAACCAGCTGAAAGCCCAGTCTCGCGACACCGGAGCTGCAGTTTGGCGAGATGTGGCCTTGCGCCTCTCAAAGAGTCGCAAGAATTGGGCCCAACCCAATCTGAGCCGTGTGAGCCGCTATGCCCCCGAGGGTGCCACCATCCTCGTTCCAGGCAAGTTGCTCGGCTCGGGTGAGTTGACCAACGGTCACACCATCGCCGCCTACAGCGTCAGCAACGGTGCCCGTGAGAAGATAGAAGCCGCTGGAGGTCGAATCATGACCTACGGCGAGCTGATGAACGAAAACCCAACAGGAACGGGGGTTGTTATCCTTGGCTGATGCAACCACCTACGTGTTCGATGCAGACGGCCTCATCTTGGGTCGTCTTGCGTCCGCTTCCGCCGACCTCCTGTTGAAGGCCGCACGCGAAGACCGCGATGACAAAGTCATCATCATCAACGCAGAGAAGGCCATCATCTCCGGTCGTCCACGATCCGTTCTTGACAATTATCACAAGAAGTACGAACTGAACCATGCCCGTAAGGGTCCGTTCTTCCCTCGTATGCCCGACATGATTCTCAAGCGAGCCGTTCGAGGTATGCTGCCTTACCAAAAGAAGAGCAGCGGCCGACGAGCCCTTCGAAACCTCCGTGTCGAGATCGGTTGCCCCAACCACCTTTCAGGCGACTTGCCTGAAGGCCATGAGCGAGGCGACGATAGCAAATTCCGCCGAGACCTGCCTGACCGCTACATCCGTTTGGGTGATGTCAGCGCAGACTTGGGAGCACCCGCTCACCGATGGACGGGAGGTGACCAGTGATGGCACGTAAGAAGAAGTCTGTTGAATCCTCTGGAAAGCGAAAGACCGCCGTTGCCCGTGCCAGCGTCAAAGCCGGTAAGGGCCGTGTTCGTGTGAACTCCGAACCCATTGAAATCATGCAGCCCTCGCTGGCTCGCCGTAAGTCAATGGAGCCCCTTGTCATCGCTGACGCCATGAATCGATTGAGCAAAGTCGACATCTCGGTCACCACCAACGGTGGAGGCATCATGGGTCAAACCGACGCCATCCGAACCGCCATTGCCCGTGGTCTTGTCCACTACAACGGTGGCGCAGAAGGTGTTGATGAAGAACTTCGAGACGAGTATCTGCGATTTGATCGCAGTCTTCTGGTGAACGACCCGCGACGCAAGGAGCCCAAGCACCAACTTGGCCGTGGCGCTCGCCGAAAGAAGCAGAAGTCCTATCGATGAGGTGAGATGATGATTATTCCAGTACGATGTTTCAGTTGTGGCGCTGTCGTCGCCCACAAGTGGGAAGAATTCAAGCAATTGGTTGCCGACGGTAAAAGCGATGCTGAAGCCCTTGATGAAGTGGGCTTGAAGCGTTATTGTTGCCGACGGATGTACGTTGGACACCTTGACCTCATCGAAGAGGTTGCACCGTTCAGCGCATCACGCAACTGAGGATTTCCTCGGGCCCGTGGGTTAGCTTGGCCTATACTTGGCGGCTGGGGGCCGTCAGACCCCGGTTCAAATCCGGGCGGGCCCACCACCTTCCTTGCGTTGTGTGAACACATCCTAGACGCGAAGCCTTGGGGTTGATATGGCGCCACCGCAACGCCAGTTCATGCGACAAGGTCGTGCACTGAGCATGGTGACGCTTCTCCTGACGGTTCTCCTTCTCCCAATGGTGAGTGGAGCGGACAGTACCGTATCGACCAACACCACGTGGTCGGGAAACATGGTCCTTACCGGTAATGTGACCGTTGCTAACGGTGTGACGCTGACCGTTTCCCCCGGAACCAGCATCGACGCCAAATCCTACGCCATCGTTGTCGAAGGGACACTGGTCGCCGACCAGGCTTCGTTTTACTCTTCCATCGTTCCGGAAACACAGGGGTCTCACGGTCAAGGGCTATGGCCCGGCCTTGTGATCGAATCAGGTGGCCAAGCCAATTTGACCGAAGTTACCGTGGCCAATGCTTCTGCTGGTGTGCTGGTTCGAGGTGCATTCAACGGTTCAGACGTGGTGTTCAACGACGCTTATCGTGGTCTTTCGGTGATGGGCGGTCATGCCGTCGTCACTGGCTTTGAAGCAAATAGAATGGATTACGAAGCGCTGTATGTCGAAAGCGGTTCGCTTGATTTGAACAACGGAACGGCCACGGAGGTGGCGGTTGGCCTGGCCAATTACGCCACGGCAAACCTGGTGGAATACACCGTTAATGAGGCGGGCGTTGGTGTTCAATCGTACGGTGGAACACTCGACCTTAACGGCCTTGGTGTTTACAACGCAAGCGTTGGATTTGCTACCGCATCGGGGGCTTCGTCCTCGGTTCAGACATTCATGGGGAGCGGTCTGGCGTTGGCCATTGACGCTGGCGATGCCGATGATTTTGAAATGCACTTTGCACGCTTACAAGGCGAACGAATGGTGCTTGGCCAGAGCGTTTCTTCATTGCACTTCGATGATGTTGAATTTGTATCTACATCCTCTACGGAGATGCGGCCGGTGTTTGATGTCAGTTGTGACGGCTTTTGCAAGCTGGAAAACAGCCTCATTGAGGGCGAGCCGCGCCTGGGAGCCTCTTGGTCGGGCATCGGAACATCACAGATGACGAACGTGTCCATTTTTGCTGCTGAGCAAGCGGTGGAAGCTACGGGCAGTGGCCATGCGGAATGGACAAACCTGACCGTTAACGCCTCTCAAACCGGCGTATCGGTTCAAACACCGACGAGTACGCTGTCTAACATCGTGGTTGAGCTGACATCAGCCGATGGCGTTGGCGTGGACGTTCTTGGCGGTGTGCACGATTGGGGGACCGTCACCGTGGAGAAATCCTTCCTTTCAACCGACACGACCTCCATCGGGTTGAAGGCATGGTACAGCGACCTTTCCATCGGTCATTTCACCTCGCGAAACACCTCGACCGGCATGATGTTGGAAGACAGTTCGGCGGTGGCCCAAACCGTTGAAAACAACATCGGAAGCCTCGTCGGCGTCCATCTGATCGATTCCACTTACCGTGGCTCGGACCTCACCACCATCGCACAGGACGAAGGCGTACTGATGGAAGGGGAAGCCGACCTCCACCTTTCGTCCTGGACGGCCCAACTTCACGACACACCTCTGATGATGTCTACAGGGAGCACCGCCATCGTCCGTGTGTTCAACCCGTTGAACACCGCTCCCACCTCTGCTGATGCGCTTGGCGACGGTACGCTGTATTACGGCTCAACCTACAATCCAACCATCAGCACATCCGCTTCCTATCGTTTGATTGAAACGGACGTCACTTTCACGGATTTGGCCGCTCAGCCGGTTGAGGCTCACGTTGTCGTTCACGGTTTTGCCTTGATGAGCAACAGCAACGGGGCTCTCACCGTCCCGCTTGTGAACAGTGGCTCGGTGGTCGACGCCACCCTGCAGGGTGCAGGGGTCCGCGTCACCCTTTACGGCGGCCAGACCGGTCAATCCGTTCAAGTTCCCGTGATTCCACAAGGAGACTGGACCATTTCTTCTGGTCAAGACGTCGTCCTCGGCCCTCGGCCCGACGGTCAACCCCACCAACTTTCAGGGGATTTGACGGTCGCCAACAACGGGGCTTTGACCTTGGTTTCTACGGATGTGACGTTGGCTCCAGGACAGACGATTACCGTGGAAGGTACGGGCCAACTCATCGGAGAAGACGCCACCATCACGGCCGACGCCCTCCAAGCCAGCGGCCAGAGCGTGTTGACCGGGACCGATTCTGCTTCACTCACGCTCGACATGAACGTTCAATGGGGATGCTTGAGCGACCGGGAAGTGCAGCACCTCAACATCCTCGGTTCACTGGTTGTTCAACCGGGATGCGAGATCGACATCATGGGCGGAAGCGTAGAAGGGACCATCACCGCCATGACGGGAGCCGTGTTCACCAGTTCGTCAACGCTTGACCTTGTGGTGCTGGACAAAGGCGAACCGGTTGAAGGCGCTCTGATTTCCATTGAAGGAGCGGTTGCGATGACCGATGCCAACGGCGAACTGTCAACCGAAACCGTCGCACGGAGCGTCACCGATGTTGGTGAAACGTGGGAAGGCATCAAGACCGTTACCCTTCAACGCAACAACTTCTCTGACTTCGTCACATGGGACACCAACCGTTCACTGACGCACACGTTCATGGCGTCCACGGTACCCAGCGGCGAAATATCAGGCTGGCTTGTCCTCGAGCGCCAGTGGAGCCCCTACACGTTGGACCACTCTCTTGTCCTGCAAACCGCTTCCACCATGACCGTCCAAGACGGCGTCTCCCTGCGAATTTCAGAGAGCGCTACCATCACGGTGAACGGGGTGCTTGATGTCGGCGAAGCCACCCTCTCCTCCACGGGCTTTGGTGCTCGATGGGGCGGTCTTGCTCTCGGACCTTCAACGGCCGCCGTGATTGAACTCTCGGGGTCGCAACTGATTGAGTCTGCTCCAGCGTTGACCGTTTCTGGATTGGGTTCCGTCCAAGCGGACGGCGTGTTCATGGCGCGTTCCGCAAGCGACCCGTTGGTCGTGGTAGAATCCGGAAGTGCGGCCTCGTTGGTCGTTCGAAACAGCCACCTGCAAAACGGGAGCGGCTGTGCCCAAATTTACCCCTCTACCGGGTTGATCACGTTCAGCAACGTGAGTTTTGCCGATTGTGAAGAACAAGCGATTTGGGCGCAACAAGCCCCCTTGGATTTCTCCGCGTTAACGTTGGCGGAGGGTACGAATTGGGGCTTGGAGTTGACCGGTGTTTCAGGCTCGGTCAACGGCGTAGATGCAACCCAATTTCAAGGAACAGGCCCCATTCTCTCGTTGAACAGCATCATGTCGGATTTCTCGCTGACCGACGTGGTGGGGACGGTATCGGGTCAAGCCGGGATCGTTGGTGAGAACAACGAAGACATCACCGTTGAGCGAGTTCATCTCACGGGTGCTCCCGCCATCGATGTCGACCGAACATCCGGCCTCTTCTCCGACATCACGCTGGAGGGAGAAGGCAGCGGCACCGCCTTCATCTCTCATCACGGTCGTTCATCGGATTCGCTGGTGGTGGAAAACCTCAACATAACAGGATACAATGTCGGTGTTTCGCTTCATTCGGACCCTGGTGAAATCAGTGCACCGTTGGTGCTGCGCAACGCCCACATCGTGGTCTCAAGCGCTTTGGCAACGGAAGAATTCCCGGTTCGCATGGAGTCTTGTTCCCTCGTTGGCGGGGTTGATGTCGCCTTCACCGAGGTGGTTTCGGTGGACGGTCAAGTCGGGACGGTCTCGGTCAGCGAGGGCGGTGAATTCTCGGCCTACCGCACGATGGTGCTTGATGCACAGCGAGCAGGAGTGCCGGTTTTGGCGACGTTTACGGTCGGTTATGGAAACGAACTTCTCGAGTCCTTCAGTATTCAAGGCACCACCGTCGATGTTGAACTTCTGTTGCGCACCATCACGGAAACAGAAGAATCGGTGGCTTCCGAATGGGTGGTGCAGGCCGCAGTGTCCGGTTCACCGTTGGCCGAAAGAACGGTGGAATCGCCCGTGGCGGCCCCGTCGCTGTTGGTCATCACCGTTTTGGTGAACCAACCGCCTGTGGTTCAGTTGGTTGAACCCTACGCCGGTCAGCGCGTGATGGAAGGGGATTTCATCCGAGCCTCTGCTACGTTTACCGATGACATGGACGGTGACGGTGACTTGGTCATCTCTTGGCGGGTGTACGACCTCGCGGGCGTCACTGTGTCGCAAGCCGGAAACGAACCCGTGTTCAATATCACGGATTTGACGGCTGGATTCTACATCGTGGAGGTCACGGTGACCGATACTTACGGAGAACAAGCGACGGCTTCCATGGACTTCGAATACACCTTGTTGGATACCGATAACGACTGGTCTTCATCGTGTTCATCGGACACGTGGTTTGACCCCAACACCGGGAAATCCTGCGGACCGAACATCTACGACCAAGACGATGATAACGACGGGTTCAGCGATGAAAAGGACGCGTTCCCACTGGACCCTTGCGCTCAAATTGACACCGATGGCGATACCCAGCCCGATGATTTGGACTGTCCCGACGGCTTCACGAGCTGGTTGACCGAGGACATGGACGATGACGGTGATGGAACACCGGACGTGTTGGAGGGCACCGAAACCAACGATGCTGATGTAGACGTGAACGGACTGATGGTGGTCTTGGCCCTCTTTGTGGTCGTCGCCCTGCTCTTCTTTGCCCGTCTGCGCCGCGGGGGTCCGGGCGACTTGACCTCGCTTGATCAACAACACCTCTGAGGTTGAACCATGGTTGAACTCCCTTCAGCAGAACCCGTGGCTGTTGCGGCTGTTGTGGTCCTTGCCTGCATTGTGGTTTGGGACGCCTTTTGGCTGACCAAACAACGTCGAGATGTACCTGAATTGGGTCGCCTTCCTGGAGGTGGCTTTGCTTGGGCCAGCGAAGGCGTACACGAAATGGTCCGTCAGTGGGGGAACCTCGGGTCCATGGCCGCCATGATGGTGCTTCCATGGGCGTTGTTGGAAGCGAGCAACACACCGGTCATTTACGCCATCCTTTGGGATGTGCTGCTGTCCCTCCATCTCATTTCCCTGCTCATTCCAAAACGCTACGCCATCACCTCGACTCATCTGTTTGCCGATGGACAACGCTACCCTTGGGACCGTCTTCGCTTGGCGAAGCGTCAACCAAAGCGGCGCATCATGCTCCTGCGCAACGGTTGGGGGCCGTTTGGTCCACTTCCTCTTGGTGGCGATTCTGACTCGTTGGGGGTTGCCCGTGAATACATCAAGGCCATGGAGCAAGCACGCCGTAGCGATGTTCTCAGCACAGAGGACGAGTGAACGGCAGCCTCATGACCCACCAACGTGAGCCCGAACCATGGAGTGGACGCGTAGCGGTGACGACCTGTTTGTGAGATTGGATCCGGGCGAAGAAATTCATGCAAGTTTGCAGGCTTTGGCTGATGAAGTTGGCTTTGATGCTGCAGCCATCACCAGCGGTATTGGCCGAACCAGGAACAGCACCTACGGCTACATGGACGACGACCATGTGTATCATCGCGTGAACCTTGAGGGCGGGTCAGAATTGGTCACGCTCCAAGGTAACCTTGCTCGTCGAGAAAGCGGGGAGGCGTTCACTCATCTTCATGCAACCCTTTCCGACGATGACCTCAAGCCTCATGCAGGGCATCTGTTTTCGGCCACCGTTCACGTCGTTGCAGAAATTCACCTCCGTCTCTTGACCGAAGCCATCATGACGCGATGCCCACTCGTGGACAGTGAATTCGTCGCTCTGAAGTTTGGTTAAGCGATTGAAAAGCGATGCTTCATAGCCTGTCGCACCCCTGTTCATACCATGGGCGAAACGGGTTCTTTCTCCGAGGCTGATGAGGCGCGAATCGCCTCACTGGCGGAGCAAATTGCTCACCACTCGCACCTGTACTACAACCTCGCTCAACCTGAGATCAGTGATGTTGAATTCGACCGCTTGTGGGAGGAACTGAAAGCGTTGGACCCAGCACATCCACAACTCAGCCGGGTGGGCGCTGACATCGCTCCAGGCAGTGTCAAGGTCGACCATCTCTTTCCCATGCGCAGTTTGGATAAAGCCACCTCGGCTGACGAACTGAGCCACTTTGTACACACGACAACCTCTGGGGCCACCCGCTTCCTTTCTCAACCAAAATTGGACGGGTCGGCGCTTTCCCTCGAATACCGCATGGGGCGCTTGGTTCGAGCCGCCACCAGAGGCAGTGGAGAGCGGGGAGAAGACGTTACTCGAAACGCTCGAAAGATCGCCAACGTGCCCCACACGCTCCCCTTGCCCGTTGATGTTCATGTCCGAGGTGAAGTGGTCATGCCGCTTGCGGTGTTCGACGCCAAGTATCGGGAGACGTCGCCCAACCCACGCAATCTGGCAGCAGGCGCTCTTCGACAGAAGCATGCTGACGGGAAAGCTGACGCCACCGACCTGGTGTTTCAGGCCTACGACGCCCAAGTGCCCCAGGGCGAACACCGCCATCCGGACAGCCAGCCCGTTCCCGACATGGACAACGATACCGACATGCTGGAGTGGATGGAAGACCAACTCGGTATTGTTCCAGCACCGTGGGAAGTTCACCACGGCGACTCTTCCTCCCAGGCCGCCCAACTTTTGGACGAAGCCACCGTTGCATGGTCGGGGAAACGCAGTGGATACGCCTTCGAAATCGACGGGGTGGTGTTCAAACTGGACAATTTGGCACAACGGGACCAACTGGGCATGACGGCCCATCACCCCCGGTGGGCCTTGGCGTGGAAGTTTCCACCCGAGGAAGCCCATTCGGTCCTCCTCGACGTGGAATGGCAAACCGGACGAACCGGTAACATCACGCCCGTCGCTCGTATAGCCCCTCAGCGGGTGGGCGGCGTCACCGTTGAGAACACCACCCTGCACAACGTTGGCGAGGTGGAGCGCCTCGGCATCAACATCGGTGACAAGGTCCTCATCGTTCGCCGAGGCGACGTGATTCCCAAAATTGAGCAAGCACTTGGTCCAGCAAACCAGGACGACCTCAAAGGCCGCTTCCATGCCGATGGGGAAGCGTTCACGGGCGTTCTGCCTGCAACGTCTGCCATTTCAACACCAACGGCTTGTCCTGCTTGTCAGGGTTCGGTTGAGGTGGAAGGGGCCTTCCTCAAGTGCATGAATCTCTTTTGTGAGGCGCGAACAAGCCGTTCTGTGCTTTACTGGTGCCGGGCTCTGGAACTTGATGGCGTGGGTGAGAAACTCGTCGACCAACTCCTTGACGCCAACCGCATTCGTTCCTGTGCCGACCTGTATCGCCTTTCCATGGACGACCTCCTGAGTTTAGAGCGCATGGGGGAAAAGTCAGCGACGAACGTGCTTCGAGAGGTTGACAAGGCCAGAACGATGTCGCTTGGAAAATTCCTCCATGCCTTGGGCCTTCCCGGCATCGGTCCGGAATTGGCCTCTGCCATGGCTTCCTCGCTGGGCGACGCACAAGGAATGCTCTCGTGGTTGGACGACGCTCATGCTCAACCCGGTGAGGCTTCGTTCGGTCCAGAACACGACGAGGCAGGGAAATCCCATGCTCACAACCAAGCCCTTCGTCAAGTGCTTGACCTTGACGGGGTTGGCGAAATCGTTGCTCTCCAATTCCGAGACGGCCTTCAGGTACGTCGAGCGCTCGTCGAGGATTTGGTCGGCCTTCTCACCATCGAGCAAGAAGTGGTCAAAACAGCCGCCGGACCCTTCGTGGGCATGACGTTCTGTGTTACTGGAACACTTTCCTTGCCTCGGAAGGACATTCAACAACGCATCATCGATGCGGGGGGAAAAATCGTCGGCAGCGTCTCGGCCAAACTCAACGTGCTGGTCGCCGGTGAAAAAGCAGGCTCAAAATTGACGAAAGCCACTTCCCTTGGCGTACAGGTATGGTCGGAGGATGAACTCAACGTCCATCTTGATGGGGCATCAACAGAAGAAGACCCCTCGCTTGACGACGTGCCTCACCCATCCAAAGCAGGACAATCTTCCCTTTCGGATTTTCTTGGATGATCAGCCGTAAAGCATGGCGTTGGAGGCCGGGCTGCCTTTGTCGGAGCCGCCAGCCGATTCCATCAAGGCCGAAATCTGGGCTTCAAGCATTTCAGCCTCGGCCAGCAACGGTTCCTGTGGTAGGTTGATGCTTGGCAACAGCGTATTCAGCCGTTCAATCAGCGCCGCTGCTGCTCGTGCGTCGGGCCAGCGTGGGTCGGCTTCCACCATGATGGACATCGTACCGAGCCCACGGCGAGAGGCTTCACTGAGGATACCAGCGTTCATGCCACGAATCACACCCGACTCCAACAAAGGAATGTCCATCTCCTTGAGCATCTTTCGAACGGTTTCGTTGCAACCGATACCGACCACGTCAATCTCTTCGGTGTCTTCGTATTCCACCACCGGGTCAACGCCCTCCATGCCGCTCTTCATGCCGGCTTTCGCAAAGGCGTCCACGACCACGCCTGCCAAGACTTGGTGTTCCTTGGACCACTCAAACAGCGCCCACACGATCTTGTGCACAAGGGATTCTGGAACCACCATTTCACTCATGAGCAAAATGACTTGGTCACATCCCTCAATCGTGCATTGAGGCTTACCGGCGTAAGCTCGGATGGGCGGGAGGGGAACGCCTTGATTGATCATGGCGAGAGCCGGAAGGCGTTCGTCAACGAGGCCGCCCACAAATTCCAAGTCAAGATGGTCGATGAGATAATGCGCCACAATGCTTGAGACCATACCCACGCTTGGGAAACAGGCGATGACCATGGCATTCTCGTTCTCAATCAAGGCGTTGATGCGCAAACTGGGGCTATCCATGAAGCAGGGTGCGGCTTGCTGCCCTTCAACACTTTCCCCGTTTGGTCACCAAACCTTCATCATCAACAACGCTCACCTCACAACATGGATGAGGGCGCTCCTGAGACGAAGAGAGCGCACCAACTCTCCCCCTCCGCTTGGAACCGGTACGAAACCTGTCCCCGAATGTATTGGCTGAGTCGACAACGCCTTCCTCGTAAAGCGGGCATGGCGGCTTCATTGGGTACAGCGGTCCACGCTTCCATTGAAGACCTGCTCAACATGGATTTGACGGGCAGAGACGACGGCGAGTCAGGCTGGCTACCTCTCCAAGCAGAACGATTTCTGAAGGCACGTTGGGACGAGGAGAAAACCGTCTTCATGGCCACGCCTCGACGCCCTGATTGGAAGGATGCGAAATGGAGCGAAGCCAAGAAACAACAGCGCGGAGGGGTCGTCTTGCTTCTCGACCATATCGGCGCCAAACACCTCAGCCACGAGCAGGTGACCGTCGCCTTGTGGAAGCATCTTCAATCCTTGACCATCGCCGTAGAAGGTGAACTCCGAACCGGTGACGGACGTTTGATGGGGCGACTCGACCTCCTCTTTGCGGACGTTGACGAAGCCGGTGAAATGCAGGGTTGGTTGGTCGCTGATTTGAAAACCGGCCACGCTCCGACCGAAGAGCTGAAGCCCGAGGTGAACCGACAACTTCGGATGTACCGGGACATCTTGTTGGCCAACAATCCCGCTGCCCCACCCGTTCGAACCGAAGGCTGGTACACCAAAACGGCCTCAAAATGGGCGGCTAAAGGCGAGAGTGTTCTCGAACAAGCCTACGCCGCTTGGGAGGCGACCCAGCCGACCACCATGCCCATGGTGCCAACGCCCGGGCCGGACAGTTGCGGTGGGTTTTGCGACTGGAAAGCGTGGTGCCCACACTGGTGGACATGGCGCCAAGAATCGGGCACACTGCACCAGGGTGATTTCTGCGATGCCGTGGTGCTCCTTCATCGGTACGAGCGAACCTCAGGGGCTGCGGTCTTGGAACTGTGTGAGCCCTTGGACGCCACCGGCCGGGCCATTCCGACCGGTCAACAAATTTCAGCCAGATTTGACGGCCGAGGGAAAGAGGTGCTTGAAGCGCTCCAGGCTACGGGCCATCAGGGCGCGTTGTTCCTTGGTTCGGTCATGAAGAGTCGTGGAACCTGGCGCATTGGACCGTGGTGCGATGTGCTGCCGTGGTCGCCACTGCCCGATGATGTTCCATACGAGCGAGCGACTTCATGAGCGAAGGTGCTCTTTGATTCGCTGTTTTGTCGTTTCACAATCCAATCCATTGGAGGACAGGAGCCAACCAATGTACGAGGGGTCGTTCGTCTGAACCTCGGAGAGATACCGTCCTCGATGCCGCCCAAACGCAAGAACGAGTTCGTCCCCGTCTTCTCGAACCTTCCCCATGGCATCAACGGGTGTCAGGTCTTCGAGGCCGCGTCCCAACTCCGAAGCATCCTGGGGTTTGTCTCCGTGGGCAATCCAGCGTTCAAGTTCTGGAATCGAACGGCGGAACACGGACGCATGTTCAACAGATAGTCGCCAAAACAGCAGCATGGTGGCCGCTGCATCGGCCGCTGCCGTGTGCGCCGCCTCAAGACGGATACCGTGGCGTTGGCAAAGGGCGCCGAGGTTGTGGGGTCTTGGAAGACGAAGCCGTCGAACCAATTCCAACGTATCGATGATCGCTTTGGGCTGCGGGGCGAGGCGACCCATGCGCAAAAACTCCGTTTTCAGCATGGCGTAATCGAAACTTCGGACGTTATGGCCAACGAGGATGGCGCCCTCAATCAATTCTGCCAACTCGTCAGCGACCTCGGCAAGCGGGGGCTTATCTCGGACATCTTCGTTGTATATGCCGTGGATTTGGCTGGCATCGTAGGGGATGCGGACGCTTGGTTTCACGATTTGCTCTCGGTTGACGGGCGTACCGTCCTCCAACGTCCCAATGAGTGCAAATTGAACGATACGGTCGTTGTTGGTTGAGACTCCCGTAGTTTCCAAATCAAAGGCCAAGACCTTCTCTCCTTGGAAAAGATCCTGTGCCATGAACAATTAACGGTGGGCACCCCCTTTGAACATCACTCTCAAACGCCATGACCCTATCAGGCGGTTCATGGGCTTGCGCGACTGGTTCAAATCAGGTTCGTCAACCAAGGAATCTGCTGCTACTGAGGCCACACCGCTCGACGAAGATAGTCTTCAAGAGCAAGCGTTCGCAGAACTCCAAGAAGCCAAAACAGACGAGGCTCTTTCGCTGTTTGACGAGGCTGAAGTGACCCGTGCCGAGGCGAAACCGGTGGCCGCACCCTACGACGCAGGCGATGCATCGTTGGACGATTTGATGGCCGAAGAAGATGAGAGTTTCTCGCATGTGGATGAAGTGGATGTGGTCGATGTTGCCTCCCTCGACGACCCCTATCTCCATGCCAGCATTGAGGGCGATGTTCCCGAAGCGGTGGTCTTTGACGAGGATGAAAACCCCCCTTCTGTTTAATCTGGACTCCCGAACCATTAGAAAGGGTAAGGTTAGCCTTGTTTTCATGCTGGGTAGACGAACAGAGCGTAGGTTCGCTTTGGTCGTGGTGCAAACCCTTCTCCTGAGCCTCTTGGCAGGATGCACGGGAGCGCTCGACACCACCGTGGACCCGCGTGCAACCCTCGAGGCCTACCCTACCCTGATCCAAGAGGGCGAGATGGTGACTCTGGACGCCCGCGATTCCTCACCGATTGAAGGGGTCATCACAACTTATGCTTGGGATTTTGGTGATGGCACCACCGCAGAGACGGTCATCGGTTTCACATCACATACCTACCTGACCTTTGGCCAGTATACGATTCGCCTCACCGTCACCAACGACCAAGGCGGGCAAGACGATGCCATCGCCACCATCGTTGTGAACGGTGCCCCCAGCATCAACATCTCCATGCCAACCTCCGTTCGTGCCGGCGATGCTGCTCTGTTGGATGCGAGTGCATCTTTTGACCCCGAAGGCGACGACCTCACCTTTCGTTGGGATTTGAACACGGCTGAGGACAACGATGGCGATGGTGATGCTCGCAACGATGCCGACGCCATCACGCCCACCGTTTTGCTTGACACCTCCGCTTCCGGCATCATCAACGGTGTCTTGCGCGTGGATGACGCAGCGGGTGCCTTTGCTCTCCAACCGTTCGAGGTGAACGTGACCACGCGTACGTTCCAAGTGACTTGGATCACGGAGACCTACGAGATGTCATGGGACGAATACCTCGACCAAGGTGAGACTTGGTCGGGGAACATAACCCCCGGAGAAATTGGCCGGGTGATGTCGTTCAATGCCGTGTTGGAGTTGGACCGAGACGTGGCTCCACCACACGATAATTTCACCTTGGCCCTCCATATCGTAGAGGACAATTACAAGCGTTCAATCGCCACCGAGCCAGGCAACTACTCCACCAATGAACCCGCACGAGCCGAGATGGCCGACGACGAGATGAACCTCCGCGGGGAAGATGGCATGTACACTTCCGATTCCGCAGAAGCCCTGCTGCAAATGCTGTTGAGTTCGAAAGAAAGCAGGCAAGGTCAGGGGCCCTGGGTGTGGTCGGTTATTGCACAGCAATCCGACCCCGATGCCTTCATCGGAGAGCTCGACCCCGACCCAGGAAACGATTGGACCTTGACGGTTGAAGTGATTCTTATGCGCCCCTCACTCACCGAGGTCGCCGTCGGTTCCACGAGCGAGTGAAAGCGAAAGGGGTATGAAGCGGGGCTGTTTGGCAAGGATTGGTTACGATGGTGGACACGGTAGAAATTGGACGCGTTACCCTTCGAGACACGTTGTCGCTCGACCTCTCGGTTTGGATGCATCACCCTGATGATTGGGATTTCCGCCCGACCTTGAGTTATGCCGGCAGCACCCTGACCATCACGTGCGCCAACGAAGGCACGACCCTCGCTACCGTTGACCTTGACGACGAACAGGACGAAGCGCTTCAGCGAGACCGTATGGCTGAATTGCGTGTCAAGTTCCAAGTTCACGGCATGCATGGTCGCCTCAACGACATCCACCCCATCATCGCCGACGGGAAAGCCAAGAAGTTGGCGACGGCGAATTGGAAGACGACCCAACCGGTCGAATTCAAGTGAAGTCCCAACGAATCTTTGATAACGGTTCAATCCGTTTTCTCAGTTCATGCCTCAACGAACAGGAAAAGGAAGTCAAAAACGAGCAAGATTTGAACGACTTGCGAAAGAAGTTCGCCAATTCGTCTTTGCGAACCCGGGTTGTTCAGCACAAGCCATTGTAGCGAACCTCAACCACGATAAAAAATTACGAAACCACGGCCTTACTCCCCGTAAAGTAGGCTTCTTCATCACCCGTCATCTCCGCCAATCTCTGACGTGGTGGCAAGATCATCGAGCTGGCCGCCGTGTCTACGGACCTTCAGCGGATGAATCCTGAAATTGCACGGCCTCAACCCGGTGTCATGCGGTTCGCTCATGTAGGGTCGGCGACCTCGCCGATGCATGGGGGGCAAGGTTGCTGCGTATTTCGACCTTGACGGAACCCTTCTCAACGCGTCGAGTGAAAAGACCCTCACCGCTCACCTTGCACGGCGCCGCCCTTGGAGAATTCCGTGGGGGGCGTTGGCCTGGACCACCGGCTTCATCACCAACATGATTCGGGGCCGAGCGGTGTACGACGCAGCACGAAATCGTGGGCACCTGTCGCTTGCTTCATGGGCTATTCTTGAACGCTATTCCAAACAACTCGCCGGTGAGAAACTCAAGCCCTCCATCCCCCCTCAAGCGTGGGAAAAACTTGCTTGGCATCGAGAGCAGGGCCACCGCCTGGTGTTGGTCACGGCGACCGTAGCGCCCATGGCCGAAGCCATGGCAGAGGTGCTCGGTATGGACGCCGTGTACGGATGCGGGCCCGAGGTGCGAGAGGGTATTTTGTCGGGTTCAGAACGGGGTTGGAGCGTGCCTCGACGCAAAGGCAAGGTACCGGTTGTTATGGCCGACGCCGAAGCCAACGGGCATGATTTAGCGGCATGTTACGGCTACGGAAACACCCTTGCCGACTCTTGGTTCATGGCGCTGTGCGGTCATGCGATCGCCGTCAGTCCCGAAGGCCCACTTCGCCGTCATGCAGAGGCGAACGACTGGCAGATTGTCGACTGGACTTCGTAGGTTTATATCCCCTCAAAAGCCATGGATGGCATGAGCGAAGAGTTTGATGGTTTAGGTGCATTGTTTGGTGATTGTTTTCGAGAAGGGACCGTCCAAGAGATTCGCCGAGATGACATGCTTGACTCCATGCTTAACATCGCCAAGTCCGCCAAGGTCGCCGCTCGACTGGTGACCGAAATCGTGGAAGAGCACGAAGACCGAATGCAGCTGGACCAGGAAGGACACCTCATCATCGTCGGCCGGCTGGCCATCTACCGAGTTGACGTGAAGTCCTTCATGGGGAAATTCGTGAATCCATTCAGTTACAATTCCTTTGACGTGGTGGAAGTTCATCCAAAGACCGGACTGGTCAAGGAGCCCAAAAGCGCTTGTGTTCAGGTGCGTCACCAAGAGAACATGCCCGCATACGACTTGTTTGCAGGCTACCTCCTCGGGCTGCTCAACGATGAGGTCTCTTGGCTTCATGAGAGTTTGAGTCCACTGCGACGAACCCTGTTCCAAATCTACGGACTCGCACGTTCTCCCCTTTCACCCAGCATGGAACGGCATTTTGCCAACACCGTGGGCGGCGAATTTGATTTCGTCAACGACACCTTCACCTTTGAAGGCACCAATGGATGGTCTTGGCGACTTCACTACGGGCTGCCGCTGAACAAGGGCTATCGCATCGAATACCAGAAACCACGACAGACCTGGTGGAACCTTCTCTTTGACGACCACGAAAAAGAAACCACAGGACACTATTCTGTGTGCGGCTTCTTCGAAGTGGTTGAACATCTTGGCGAAGCCCCCGGTGGTTTGAAGGGCGCCAGTGACTGGCAAACCGACCCCATTCTCTTGCGAAAAATCGCCGCAGATTACCCTGCTCTCGCCAAGTCTTTGGTTGGAAAAATCACCAGCAGTGATTACTCCCCAGATGAGATTTACACCGACTTCGAGGAACCCATCGACGGTGAGAAGGCTGACATCATCAAGGACTTGGACATCCAGGTTCTTCAGACTGCAGGCGTACCGTTAGCTCACGCTTGAGGATGAGGGTTGGCGGCCCCACCGCGATTCGAACACGGGTTCGAGGCTCCGCAAGCCTCTGTGATATCCAAGCTACACTATAGGGCCATTTCGCCCGAATGGCCGCCCCCATTTAAGCGCGAGGGTGAACCCTTTGGTGCAGAGGCAAGGGTTCATTGACGACGCCTCCGTGCTTCCTCCATGGCGGTTGAAATTCAACGAGCGGTTGAGTTCTCAATGATCGACATGGCCAATGTGGCCTACTATCCCCGAATCTTCGATCTCGCTCACAAGGTGTTTGAGGAGGCATGGCTTCTGATGTGCGGGGTTTCTTACCCCACGCTGATCAACGAACAAAGGGTTGGATTTCCCGTCGTTTCCTTGAATTCAACCTTTCACGCCCCCCTGCGTTATGGGGACATCATCACCGCCTCCGTGGGCATTACATCCATCGGCACCACGTCCTTGGGATGGAAGTACGTGTTTCAAAACCAATCAGGAGAGACCCTCTGGGTCTCTGAGCAAGCAACGGTTTGCGTTGACATGGACACCATGGAGAAACAACCCATTCCTGAAGGCCTGCGTCAAGGTCTACAGCAACATTTGGAGGATTGACCCGTGGCAAACGATCCCTTGAACGACGTCAAACCCGACCGAACGGGCCCCAAAAACCTCGCCATCCTGCTCTTCCTTGGGTCACTCCTCGTCTTGGTGTACGGTTATGCGGACTTGCAGGCCCATCGGGTTGGATTGAGCGATGGGCAGGTGGACACATTGTTGGCCACCCCCAATGCACAAGGTGGCGAGCCCACGACGGTTGAGGACTATCGCGCTTTTGAGGAAGAAGCCCGTGAGAACCACGCCTTCCT
The DNA here is from genome assembly GCA_030741355.1 of Candidatus Poseidonia sp. Lineage (GTDB taxonomy): Archaea > Thermoplasmatota > Poseidoniia > Poseidoniales > Poseidoniaceae > Poseidonia. The sequence continues at coordinate 46,508 of JASLVM010000006.1, forward strand.
CATCAGGGCTGTTTCCTTGTTGACGTCCGGCGGTTTGTTACTCGTTGGCGCCATCCTTCTTCATCGCTTACGACGACTGGGCGCCTACCTCTGTACGGGTGGAGCCCTCATCGGGTTATTGGGTGGAGTCGGTGCCAGTTTCATGGTACGCTCCTCAGCTCGAACGCATCTGCAAGAGGCCGTGGTGACCACGTACGAGGCTTGGGTCTACATTTGCGGCGCCATGATGGGGCTTTGCTTGGCGGTTGCGGCTTTGCCGTTGCTCAACCTTCGTGCCAGCATGGCGCTCCAACCCGTGCGCTTGGTCGTGAACGACGAGTCAGAGTGATCACTCGGATGGGCGTGGCCACTTTTTGGCAAGGGCCTTTCTCAAGTCGTCATCCATGATGGCGTTCCACCAATCGCTTCCTTGCCAAATGGCGTATTTGCCTCTGATGCCTCGAAGGTCGGCGCCTTCAAATTGGCAGTTTTTGAAATTGGAAAGGTTCAGCCTTGCTTTTCGAAGGTCCGCTCCTCGGAAATCGGAGTGGTCAAAAGCCGATTTCATCAAATCCGCTTCCACCATCGATGCTCGCCGGAAATCACAGGACGTAAAATCCCCTTCCGTCAAGTCGGCTCGGTCGAAGATGGTCCGCCGGAAATTTGACCCGCTGTGACGTCCTTTCCGGAGAATGGATTCCGCATGATTTTGGAACGAATAGTCCACAACCACGGCTTCTTCTGCCGTGGTTTCGTCGTCCCTTGGGTCGCCTTGTCCACCGCCCGACATCACCATGCATTCACCTCAAGCGTTGGAGCGCTTGTCGAGGTGTGCTTGGCCTTCGGGTGTAAGGATTGCGAATCGGTTTTTGTCGTCTTTTCCGGTTGGGACCATGAGGAATTTGCGTTCCTTGAGTCGGTTGAGGTACAAGGAAAGATTGCCGGGAGGTTCAATGCCTGCGTCGGTGAACAGTTCGTTGACGATCCGGGGGGGGCTGTCCTCGATTCCTTCAACATCGCGCAAATAGTGGATGGCGCCGAGCACCTGGTCGGGCTTTCTGGTCAAGGCACAGTTTTCCAGCAGGGCGCGGAAGGCAGAGCCACGTTCGGGGAGCCCGGCTTCACGGGCGGCCGTGACAGCCGCTTCCATGGCCGATTCACGTGCCTCTCGGATGCGTTCAAGCAAGACCGTCCAAGTGTGTTCAGCCTTGACGTGACTGAGTTGTTCATCGATTTGAATGCTCGCGCCTTCCAGGTCGATTTCAACGTCGCCTGCTTGGATTGTGAGTCTCAATATTCACGCCCTCACTACGAAACTGAATCTATTCATTCATAACCTTATGTTGGAAAAAAAAATACATTTTTGTGCGAATTTGGCGGTTCAATGAGGGGAAACCGACTTAAAAGTGAGGTGGCCACCTTGACATGAGGCCTTTCTGTGATTCGACGTCAGTTCCTTGGTCTGCTCTTTGTTTTCCTCTTCATCGCGCCAGCCTGGTCGGTGATGTTTGCTCAAGCAAGTGGCGGCAATATCGCCACGTTCTCGACGGGCAATGCGGAGGAAACCGTTGTCATCTCTTCCGGCCAGCACACCTCCCTCGGATTTGACCTGAACCGAAACACCACCATCACCTCAGCTTCCTTTTTCATCAAACCCGCCACCACGGGTTCATCTGTGGGGGCCGTCGACATTGACGCCAATGCAGACGGCGTTCCCGAATGGTCGTTCAACGATACCGGCTACGGTGATTTTGGACATCAAACCCTGTTCACCAACGGCAACACTTCGGCGTCCCTCTCCATCAACCCGAACCAAGGAGCCGTGACGAATCCCGACTCTCCCCCGTTTTACTTGCCCTCAGGATCCACCGTCTCCAGCTCAACCCTTGAAATCGGCTTCTCACCTACGCTCATCGGTGGATTCTATTCAACGGGCTACATCCATGCCGTTGACAAGGGCGATTTCAACAACGACAGCAACGTGGATTTCGCCCTCCTCTCGAGGACCGCCAACGTCTCATCGGGCAACACCACTCAGCCCGGGCAAAGTTCGGTTGCGGCCTTCCGAGTTGCCTCCTATGACAACAACACAGGCATCACGCTCTCGTCTTGGGTGACCACTTGTGCCAACGCCACGCGGATCATGGCCGCCGACGTCAACGGTGACTCGTTTGATGATGTGGTCGGTTATGCTCCAGCCGACGACCAACTGTGCATCCATTTCACAAACACCACCAGCGGGGGCTTTGAGCCTCAAGTGAACGTAACGCACGTTTCGTCCATCATCGACTTGGCGTTTGGTGATTTTACTGGAAATGGCCTGGACGAGATGGTCTCCATTCAATCAAGCGGGAAGGTGTCTGTCGACCAGTTCAGCAACCGCACAAACGCCTTTTCAAACCGGGATTACACCACGGTGAACATTGCAGGCACCGCCAACCCTGCCACCTTAACCCACATGTTGTTCGCTTATTTCGACGGACCTAACAACCTCCCCTCGCTGGTTGCTTGTCAATCAAACGGCGCCGCCGACATCATGTTTTGGTCAACCACCACCGGCACCATCGCCACCGGTAGCAGCCTGACGGGCGTCTCATCCGACGCCGTTGTGGGTGATTTCGACGGGGACCAAGATTTGGACATCGTCGCCTCTACGCCAAACGGGCATCGCTCCATTGAAAATCGAGGCGGCACAGGCTGGGACGGCGATAGCCACAACCGCCTCATCACGTTGACCAACGCCACCGTTCTCGATTACGATTTGGACTCTGCTTCTCATCTGCTCATCCCGAACGTGGGGACCGTCGACGCAAATCCTGCCACCTTCACCGGCAACATCTCGGCTTACGGGTTCCAAAGCGGCTGGAATTACGACAACCGTGTTCGAAGCCAGACCACCGATGTATTCGAGCCGTGGACTTCGCCGCGAGCCATTCATTTTGGTGATATGGACGGTGATGGCTCCATTGAACAACTGATTCTCGCCGGAGAAGGCAGCAATCACGGTGTGTTCATCTCAGCCTACCATCGCATCGGCTACGACATCGACAAGGACGGCGCCGTTGACGTTGAAGCGGGAGGATACGCAGGCAACGGCAGCAACGGTTTGAGTCCACTCATGCTTCAAGACACCACGGGGAACTTTACCACGTCCTTGAACGTCCTTTCACCAGGTTTGCCTTACACCTCTGACGGTTATGGCACCCAAATGGCAGCGGTGAACCTCTCCATGCATTCCATCACCCAAGGGTCCTTCACCTTCGACAATTTGGACATTCGCTACGTCGCCAATTTCCTGGTCAACAGCAACCCTTCGCTCTCTGGAAACTTGAGCAATGTCCTCAATCAGCAGATGACCGCAGGTTCCGGTACCCTCCACGTTCCTCTTCATATCAACACAACTTCGAACGGAAGTGTGGAACTGTTCAGCCCGACCGTGGCTTATGTTGACGGCGCGCCGAACATTGCGTTGCCACCCACACCCGTGCTCACACTTGTGGACCTCGAGCCCGACCGCGTCGTCATTGAATGGCAACCCATCACCGAATTCGGTGACGACCTGCTCGACTTCGTTGTCTATCGTTCGGTCATGGGCCAACCGTTGAACATTGAGGCTCCAATTGAAAACACCTTTTCCAACAACACCATTGACACCGGTGTACAACCGGGTCAGTCGTGGACCTATTGGGTGCAAAGCGTCCACAGCTTCGGCATCACGAGCAACATTTCGGCGCCGCTCAGCGTCACTGTGCCCTACCCCGCGCCCAAATCCTTCATTCCCAACTTGACAGCGACGGACGTGCCGAACGACGAAGGTGGCGCCATGAACATCTCCTGGAGTGCCGGGGACGAGTCCATCGTGGAACACCACGTGTTCGTTCTGCCGTCAACATTCAACGATGTGAGTGGCCAAACCACAACCATCACGGCAGAAGCGAACGCCACCTCCGTTGAGATTACGCAGGACAGTACGGGGACCCCCCTCGTCGATGGAACGCCGTACTTTGTCGCTGCCATCGGCGTGGATGTGTACGGTAACGCTTCAATGAACGTCACCGCCATTGGGCCAATCTACACTCGGAACGACACGAGCTTGACCACGACCTTGGACGTGGTCTACACCGACTTCACCCAAAACGAACTGACCGAGACGGTTCTGCTGGCCCGAACCAAGGGGCTGGTCGTTGAGGCGGACCTCCATCAAGCAGGAACAGCGATCGCCAACGCCACGCTGACCCTCACCATCACCGACGATGAGGATTCGTTCATGTTGGACATGACCACGGACGAAACGGGTCATGCCTCGCTGACCGTTGACGCATTGTCCAGTCTTGGTCCCATTGAGGCCTTGGGCGCCATGTCGCTCTCCGTGAGTTATTCCGGCAGCGAAGGCGATGAACAACACCAACCTTTGTTGGGCGCCAGCACCAGTCAAGATGCCTACGGGACCGTTTTGGTCACCATCACGCCCGATGAACCACTCCCACTACAGTCGAACGAACAATTTGAGACGTTGTTGATGGTGGACGCTGTTGACGCTACGCAAAACGCCTACCTTGCGAATCTCATGGTCCCTTGGAGCGCCACCGATGCAGAAGGGAACGAGACCAGCAACGGTGTCGCTGAAGCCAGAGGAAACGAACTTGCTGTCGCTGGTCAGGGCGCATATGACGGACGTTTGACCGTGTATCTCAGCACCGACCCACCAGCCTACTATCTTCCAGGCATGATGGCGTCCTACGCTTTCGAATCCTCTCCGGATACCGCCGACAACGAAACCAACACCACCGATGAGACCAATCAGACCACCGACCCGGTCTTCCCCGATGTCACCCTGCCTGCCACCGTGGATTGCGGAACGGCCACCTACGAATGGGACAGCAACGCTACGGATGTTCTCATCACCTGTACGGTGACCAATCCGAACCCGTTTGACGTGATGGTTGGGTTCGCATGGAAGGTCGTCCCGGGTACGCCACCCGCCATTGAATTGGTCCACAACGAGGCAGATGGCGACACACCCTCCTTGACTGCAGAGGCCAACGGTACAGTTGACCTCACCTTCTCGTTGGTCCGAAACGGCCCAACAGAAGGCATGTTCCCAGGCCTACAGGGTGAAGGCTACATCGTCTCTCTCACCTGTCTTGACTTCGGAGATAACGCTTGTAGTACCATGACCGATGACACGGCTTCTACCGAGGGAGAACTCCAGTGGACGCTTGGTGAGATGCCCGTCCAAACGGTGGATGACAACCCGATTCAGGACGAAACTGAGAATGCGATGACCCCCGTGCTTGTTGGCATCGGACTTGTTATTGCGCTGGTTGTTGGCGTGATTGGTGTTCTCTACTTGCGAAGCAACATGGACGAGGATTTCTTTGATGACGATGACGATGACGAGGATTACTATCAGGAAGCCATGGACGCTCCGGAGATGGCTCCGGGCGCACAATCTCTGAATTTGGCCGCCTCCAAATCCCTTGATGAATTGAAGACTTCAGGCAAAGACCTTCACAGCGATGCCCCAGAGGGGCTCGCCAGCTCGCCAACCCTCGGCAGCAGCGCCGACGCCTTTGAGTTCGGTGCGACTGCCGAAGACGCCGTTCCGGACGTCGAAGACGCCGACGAGGAGGAATGGGTCGAGGAAGAAGAAGGTGATGACGGCATCACCGTTGACGAAAACGGCACCGAATGGTGGGAAGACGAAGAGGGCGTTTGGTGGTACCGAGAAGAAGGATGGGAAGACTGGGCCGCTTGGGAAGAATGATTCTTCCGTGAGCCTTTTCATTGGTCCTTGATTGGGAGAGACGGAGGCAGAACAATGGATGCCAACTTGCAGTCCTATTCGCTCGTTCTGCATCAAGACGCTGACCCACGAACGGGAGGCGTTGCTGTCTGCGGCTTCACGACCGCCGGCATGGTCGGCGTCATCTCCACCTCGCACATCATCAAAACGCTTGATTTGAGGCAACTCGGCACGGTCATGCACAAAGATTTCCCAGCAGTAGCCCTCATTCACGACGAGGTGCCAAAACACCCTGTACGTGTTTACCAGGGCGAGAACATCGGGGTGTTCACTTCGGAAATCCAGTTTGGTACGGAGACGGACATCATGTTCGCCTCCACCGTCTTGGAATGGTTTACCAAAGGTGGATTTGACCGATTGATCATCATCGACGGCATCACCCGTCCAGAAAAAGAATTGAACACGGGAGAATTGTTTGGTGTCGGTTCCATTCCAGCAGCACGGGCCCGTCTCAAGAAACTCGACATTGAACCCATTCAGCAAGGTATCGTCTCGGGAATAACCGGCTTTTTACTCGGGGAAGGCGATCGGCTTGGTATCGACATCACGGCCCTTCTCTCCGAAGCCAGTCCAATGTATCCTGACGCCCGAGCGGCCGCTCTTGCGGTGGAGGCGGTCAGCGACTTAACCGGATTCGAAATTCCTCTGACCGAACTTCTTGAAAACGCTCGCTCCATTGAAGACAGCGTTCGGGACATCATCGAAAACGCATCACAAATGTTGCCAGCGCCCGATGAAGACAACATCACGGACATCGACCCGTCGTTCGGGTGAGATTATTCCGTGGCAGCGGCGACCAATGTTCGGGTCGTTTCCATGACTTCCTCAAACGAAGCATCCGTGACAAAGAACGGGTCAATATCGGGAACCCGTGCCGCCGAGAAGCCCGCTTCGTCCAACGCCGTGAACAAAGCCTCCATTTTGGGTGCTTGACCGACCCCAGCCATGTTCGGCAGGTCGTCCATGTGATACAGCGTATGTTCTCGACTCATCAAATCGGCTGCCTCAGCGATATAACGAACACTTCTTCGCAATTCTCGCTGAGCGTATTCTTGGTCGTCTTCGGTCCACACCAACCCCGCTTCTCGATGGGCTTTGAGTTCATTTTCTGATGGTGAACACACCGCCACCACCCGCTCTTCTGTCATGCGTCCAGCAATGTCCCTGTTCCAGAGGGGGCCGATCCACATGGGGCCACTGGCGCGTTCCACTTCATCGGGCGAGGGGTGGTGAACGAATCTGTAGGTGCCGTTGTCCGCTCTTACCCTCCATCCCATGTCATCCAACACATTGGACGCCCCGTCGCGACTTCTTCGAACCTTCACGCTGACACGGACATGATGCCCATCAAAGAGCGCGAGAACCGGTTCAACGCATCGGTCATGACGGGCCGCCGTGGTGGCGATGAGGCCGAGAAGAACCCGAACAGCATCGTCGTGGGCATAACTGTCGACGATGCCCTTGGCGCCATAGCGTCGTTGTTGAGAAGAGGCGCTCGAACCCGTCAGGGCCGCCGTATCGGTGGCCGTAACTTCGAGAAAGGCCTTGCGGGATAGGCCTTGGATGGCAGCATCGAGGAAGTTGACGGGCGAACCGAAGGGGTCGATGTCAACCCACTGGTAGGCCGCTTCCATCAATGCGATTCTCGCATCGTTTTGCATGATGAACAGACCGTTGTGCATCTCGCCCTTCGGTACCCGTTCGTAGCGGTCGTCTTCGATGGCGTGGCCGACGGCTATTGCTGGAGGGTGGCGTTCGTGGGCCTCTTTCAGTTGTTCAAGAGCGACGTTGTCCAAATCATTGGCCGTGATTCGCAGGCGGTGCTGATGTTCCGCCATGATTTCGGTCCGCCATCGTCGAACACGAACACCGGTGGCACACAATGCATCCAGTGCCCGCACATCGTGCTCTGCCTTGACCAACCAGTCGTTTTCCAATGCATCCGCCAACAACAAGACAGAACGGGTTCTGGCCGGGGCCATGGCCGGGTTGAGAAAACCAGGCCCCGTTCGTTTTGCTGGACCTCGTGGCATGTGTGTAGGGCGTTCTTGGTCGCTGCGTAGCTTGACCAATGTTTTGCCTTCCATCCACAAATGGCCGGTCCCTGAGGGTTCCGAACGGTCGTCGGCCATGCACCTGCGAACACCCGCTCCCTCATGACCGCACCGCTGGGGCGCGGCCTCAGTAATGGGAGAATTCCACGCCTTCTATGGCGTGTTTGACACGATGACCTTGATCACGAACATGGCCGACGATGGCCACGCCCTCCATTCGTTCTTGCAACCAACTCAAGACCGTATCGGCGTGTTCTGCATCAACGGCGATGACCATGCCCATGCCCATGTTGAACGTCCTGTACATCTCACGGGTTTCAACACCGCCCGCAGATTGAAGCCACTGAAATTCAGGAAGCACGGGAAGTGGGGAATGGATGTCCCACCCGAGGGAAGGATGGAGTCGGAGCAGGTTGGAAAGTCCTCCTCCAGTGATGTGGCAGATGCCGTGGATATCGCTGATGGCGAACCCTTCTCCTTCACGAGCAGCGTTGAGGAGGTCCACCACGGGGTCGCAGTAGATGCGCGTTGGGTTCAGGAGGATTTCACCCAAGGTGGGCGCGCCTTCGGTCCATCGCATCAAGGTACGACCGGGGTGTTCCGCCTCAAAGGGCGCCGTATCGGTGTACGACAGACCTGCGTGTTCGATGATTTTGCGAACCAGTGAATAGCCGTTGGAATGAATGCCTGAGGCGGGCAGTCCGATGAGGGCGTCGCCTTCATCGAGGTGTTCACCCGTGATGGCTTGGCCTTTTGGCAGCCATCCAAGGGCGGTTCCGGAAAGGTCGAGTTCAGTGACGATGCCAGGTAGCGAAGCCGTTTCTCCGCCCGCCAGCGTGACCCGAGCGAGTCGGCAGGCTTCAGCCAGTGAGGCTCCAAGCGCCGCATGGATAGCGGGGTCGGGTTTGGGGACGGCCACATAATCGACAAAGGCGATGGGTTCGGCTCCAACGCACAAGAGGTCGTTGACGTTCATGGCCATGCAATCGATTCCAACGCCACCCCATTGTTCGAGGGCTGTGGCGATCTGAAGTTTGCTCCCCACACCGTCAGTGGCAAGGGCGAGCAGGTTGTCGCCAAATTCGATCAGGCCGCCAAATCCGCCGGGCAAGTCGACCGGCGCACCGGGGGTGCCGGGCTGTCGTACGCTCTTGGAGAGTGCACCGATGAGTGAAGCAACCGCCGAACCCTCGAGGTCGATGTCGACCCCTGCGCTGGCGTAGTCCATGGGTTCACTCATGATGCCTCCAACGGTCGGCGTTTCATGAAGGAATCGCTTCGGATTCAAGCGTCCATCACGAGGCGAGACAACGGTATCAACGCCTCCAGACTCTGGTGAAGACGATGACCGTCTTCGACAACATGAAGCGAGACACCGTCGTTGTTTGCGGCCGCCATCTCACTGTTTGAAAGCGGCACGATATCATCCTCAGAGCCATGAAGAATGGCGGTGGGATGGGGTAAATCAGGCCACGCCAAATCACGAACAGCCTCCATGAACGACCAACTCAGAACGATCGGTTCTTCCCATCCCGGAGGGTGAAAGGCGTGGGTTCCGGTTTGTTCCCACAACGCCATGGCGTCACTTCCAAGCGTCTTGTTGACCAAGTCGGGATAGCCAAAAGCGGGGGCAAGCAAGACCAACCGGAGGTCGAGGTCGGGTCGCAAAGCCGCAGCGTTGGCCGTGGCCAGTCCTCCAAAAGACGACCCGATGAGCACGTCAAACGGCCCTTGTTCGTCAATCACTTCCAAGACCGCCCGCGTTTGGCTGGCCTGGTCCCAACCGTGCTTTCGCATATCAACGGTCACGACCTCCCATCCTTGGGCGCGCATCCATGCCGCTTTGCTGCTGTCCGTGCTCGACCAGAGGCCGTGGGCAAAGGTCACTCTCATGGAGGAAACACAAGGTCTGCGCTACAAGGATTCTTCGCCGCCGAGATTCTCCACATGACGCCTCGTCAATCCGAAACCATGCGTCTGCAGGGTTGTCTTTTTCCAGTGGAAAGCAAGGGGTACTCTGTTTCGCGAAGAATCATTATATTGCTTCGCCAATGTTGTTCAGTGTCCCGGCGGTGCACACCATGTCTGCGATTCAAGAATTTGACCTCCCCGCCCGTTGGACTTCCCTGCTTCAGGACAAGTATTCCGAGGCCATTCACAATCTGGCAAAAATGTGGCCAGACGAAGGCTCTTTGGAGGTCTCTTACCGTGAAGTTGAGGGCTATGACCACGAATTCGCCCAAGACATTCTGGCCAACCCCGACCATCACTTCCAGGCCGCCAACCAGGCGCTTCGCCAATTTCTCCTCGATGCCGGAGAAGGCAATTTGATGCCCTTTGTCCGAATCATTCACCTTCCAAGCGACCAAGTTCGCACGGTCTCTCAACTCCGTGCCGATGACATCGGACGAATGATCGCCATCGATGCGGTCACCACCAAAATCACCGGGGTTCGACCTCGTCTGTATTCGGCCGTGTTTGAGTGCGTTGCTTGTGGCCACACCATGGAGATCAACCAGCCCAACGAACAAGAACTCATCGAACCCCTTGAATGCATCCAAATTGACGGAGGTTGCGGCCGTCCAAAGCGTCAGACCAGGTTTCTTCTCCAACAACAGGCCTCTCACCTCATCAATTCCCAATTTATCGAACTTCAGGAACTTCCAGAGCAGATGAAAGGCGGTATTCAACCCGAACGCATTTTGTGCATTGGTGAACAAGATCTGGCGGGGCGTCTAAATCCTGGCGACCGTGTCAAAGCCAACGGCGTCCTCTTCATTCGCTCGCAACGAAAGGGAGGCAAGGATACGCCTGTTTTCGACATTTTCTTGCGCATTCATTCGCTTGAACGTCAAAACATCCCGCTTGAAGAGATCATCATCTCCGAAGAGGAGGAAAATGAGATCAAAGAAATTGCACGGGACGGCGATGTTTACCGCTTGCTGACGCGCAGCATTGCGCCTTCCATCTTCGGCATGGACCACGTTAAGGAATCCTTGATGCTCCAGTTGTTTGGTGGTGAAGCCCAGGTCAATGAAGACGGTACACGAAACCGGGGCGACATCCACATCCTCTTGATGGGCGACCCCGGTGTTGCCAAGTCCCAACTTCTGCATTACATGTCGACCATTTCTCCACGTGGAAGATTTGCATCCGGGCAATCGGCTTCTGCGGCCGGTTTGACCGCCGCCGCGGTTCAAGACGCCGCTGCCGATGGCCGTTGGACGTTGGAAGCTGGGGCGTTGGTGCTCGCCGACCTTGGCCTTGCCGCCATTGACGAATTCGACAAGATGAACACCGCAGACCGTTCGAGCATGCACGAGGCCATGGAACAGCAGAGCATTTCGATTTCAAAAGCAGGTATCAACGCAAGTTTGCGAACCCGATGCGCCGTGTTGGCTGCGGCCAACCCAACCAGTGGGCGCTTCCAACCGGTGAGCGATGTCCCGTTTACTTCACAAATCAACCTTGCACCACCCCTGATTTCCCGTTTTGACATCATTTGGTTGTTGACCGACACTCCTGACGATTCCCGCGACGAAAAGATCGCCTCACACATCATCGAAAACCGCCTCAAAGGAAGCAGCGAATTGCTGGTGAAAGAAGGGACGATTCCCGACCCAACCCGCTCTGCCGCCCAACGAAAAGACGCCAAGAAGGTGGACGGCAAGTACGAGATTTTGCCCCGCGACCTCTTGCGAAAGTACGTGGCTTATTCCAAGCGGACCTTCCACCCGAAATTGAATGATGAAGCCAGAGCGAAAATCGTGGCCTATTACGTTGAAACCCGAAAGAGCGGGGGTGATTCCGAAGACAGCGTGGCCATCACGGCGCGTTCTCTTGAAGCACTTTCACGTTTGGCAGAGGCCAGTGCACGTATCCGTCTCTCCGACAAGGCCACGGCCGATGACGCCGACCGAGCCATTCGTCTGACCAAGTTGTGGCGGCTTGAACTCATGGGAGAGAACTTTGACATGACCACCATTGAATCTGGAAAGAAAGGCAAGGTCCGCAATCAAGAGAAGGTCATCATCGATATTGTCTCCGTGCTGCAAAACGACTCGGGGACATCGGCCAATCTGCTCGA
>JASLVM010000070.1 GCA_030741355.1 Candidatus Poseidonia sp.
GGCGGCGAGCAGGGTCCCGTCCGTAGAGCGTGACCGAGTCAAAAGCGGTCGAAAGGCGAACGTAGTCTTGGCCCTGGCTCAGGTAGTGGAACCGACGGTTGGTGCGCTCGGGCTCGCCTTCACCGGCGAACATGCGGGCCGACAATTCGTCGGTGCGCTTGAACGGGAACACTCCGGCCGTGTAGGGGAAGTGGCCAGGTGCGTTCTCTTTGGTGATGAATTCGTACAACTCCCCGTCGTCCTTGGTCTTGGGCAGAGCGACACGAGGGATGTTGGAGTGGGCCAGTGATTCGGTGGTGGTTTGGACTTTGAACGGTTTGCCACGCACGTGATAGGTGTATTCGCCTGAAGCATATTCTTCGGCCAAGGCACGGAAGTTCACGAGCGCCTCTTTGGCTTCCTCCATGCCCTCCGTGATCTCATCAATCTGGGCGCGAAGGTCCTTCGCCGTCGCTTTCACACCACGCTCTTCGGCGTTGGCTGCCGCCGTTTCAAGATGCTGGCAAAGGCGCAACTTCTCCGCGACCTCGGTGTTCGCAGCGTGGTAATCACGGACTTGAGCGGCAATTTCGGAGAGGTAGTGGACACGCTCGGGTGGAATCACGCCTTTGCGCTCACCCATGGCGTCGACCGGTTCGCTGGCCTCAAAGCCAACCAGTCCAGCGACCTTCTGCCACAGGCGGTCCACGCCACCGTCAGCAAACTGGCTGGCGATGGTAGCGACAATGGGCAGTTCCTCGTCAGCGACGTCGAACATGTTGCGGTTGCGACGGACTTGTTTGCGAATGGCTCGCAACGCATCTTCGCTGCCTCGCTTCTCGTACTTGTTGAGCACAACCACGTCAGCGACGTCGAGCATCTCAATCTTCTCAAGTTGGGTGTGAGCGCCGAACTCGGCGGTCATGACGTAGAGAGAGTGGTCGGCCACCGTCGTGATGGCGTCGCTGCCCTGGCCGATGCCGCTGGTTTCGCAGAAAATCAGGTCGAAGCCGACCGCTTTGGCGACCTCGATGGCTCGGTCGAGGTTGGCGCTGATCTCAGAGCCGCTGCCTCGGCTGGCGAGGCTGCGCATGTAGAGGTCGTTGTTGGAAAGCGAGTTCATGCGGATGCGGTCCCCAAGAAGGGCGCCACCGGTTCGCTTTCGGGTTGGGTCCACGCAGAGCAGGCAGACCTTCTTGCCGGGGTTGTCGCGCTGAATACGGAGCATCAATTCATCCAGTAGGCTGGATTTTCCTGCCCCACCCGTTCCGGTGAAACCAATGACGGGGACGTCCTTGTCCGAAGAACGGCAGGCTTCCACGGCGGCCTTGAAGGTCTTCTCGTCGGCCGATTCCGAGAGCGTGAGCAACAGGCCGACCTTGGCCATGTCGTCGGGCGTCACCGGACCGTCAAGGCTGGCGGTGCGGTCTTTTCCAATCAGGTCGACTTCGCTTGCCTGACCCATCAGATGGTGGATCATACCCATCAGACCCATCGTGCGGCCGTCGTCAGGCGAGTAGATTTTCGAGATACCCGACTGGTGAAGGGTACGAATTTCGGGTGGCGTGATGGTGCCACCGCCACCGCCAAAGATGCGGACGTGTTCGCAACCGGCTTCATCCAGCAATTGGCGAATGTAGGTGAAGTACTCGACGTGACCGCCTTGGTAGGACGTCAGGGCCACGGCGTGGGCGTCTTCCTGAATGGCGCAGTCAACCACGGCCTTCGCCGATTGGTCGTGGCCGAGGTGAATGACTTCAGCCCCGGAGGACTGAATGAGGCGCCGCATGACGTTGATGGCGGCGTCATGGCCGTCGAACAGGGACGCTGCCGTGATGACACGCACCGGTCCGGTGCTCGTCGTGAACACGACCTCCTCGTCCTCGGCCATGCTCCTTCCAGCAGCCTTTGGTTCATCAATTCAAGGGTGAGCGCCGGCTACTTCTGGTGGAGGATACACCGGAGAGATTCGGCTGTGGCAATGAGGGTGATTTATCTACGGTCAACTGCGGCCCTCGATTGGGGGACGAACATGGCACGTGAACTCATCAACGTCGAAGCGGTTGACCGCTCCTTTGGTGCCGTGGACGTGCTTCAGGACATCAATCTCAAGGTGAACGACGGTGACCGTATCGGTATCGTCGGCCACAACGGTGCGGGCAAGACCACCTTGCTGAACACCATCAGCGAGCAGAAACAGGACACGGGCGATGTGGAATTCGCCCCCGGTATTCGTCTGGCCTACCTCACGCAGATTCGGGACCTTGAATCGGAATCCACCATCGAGGAAGAACTCGGTCGCAAGGGGCGTCAGTTCCAAGAACTCGAGGACGAAATCGCCGCCATTGAAGCCCAGATGGTCGACCCAGCGTTCTACGAGGGCGATTGGGAGCCCGTCATGGAGCACTACGCCGAACTTCAGCAAACGCTCGCGTCCAGCGGCGGAGGCAACGTCGCCGGCATCGCCAAAGGCATCCTCGAGCGCCTCGGTCTCGACCAACACCCGATGGACATGGCCGTGAACAAACTCTCGGGCGGTGAACAAGCCAAACTCGCCCTCGCCCGACAACTCGTCGGTCTCAACGGCATCGACGTCATCTTCCTCGACGAGCCGACCAACCACCTTGACATTCACACGACCGAGTGGCTCGAAACCTTCCTGACCGAATTCAAAGGCGCCCAACTCATCGTCTCCCACGATCGCTATTTCCTCGACCAGGTGTGCAACCGCATCGTCGAAATCGACAACCTGCGAGCATGGCCGTGGAAGGGCAACTACAGCCAATTCCTCGTACAGAAGACGGCCAGCGAAGCAGCGCTTGGGGATGCCATCGCCAACATCGAGAAGAAAATTCAGTCCACGATGGGGGCCATGGCGCAGATGAAGCGGGCCAACAAGTACGACAAGTCCATCTCGGCCAAGCACAAGATGATCGAGCGCATGCAACAGGAATTGAAAGCCCTCAAATCCCGTGTGCCCAAAAAGCGCAAACCGCTCATTCTCTCCCTCGAAGCCACCGATAAAGGCAGCATGGATGTCCTCTCGGTCGAAGACGGTTCAAAGGTCTTTGAAGGCCTTGAACGGAAAATCCTCGACAACCAATCCCTCGAGGTTCGCAAGGGCGACCGCATCGGTATTGTGGGCGGCAACGGCCAAGGAAAGACGACGCTCTTGAAACTCATCAACGGCGATGAGAGGTTGACCAGCGGGAAGATGGATTTGGCTCCCGGGTGTGAAATCGGCTATTTCCACCAGGACCACGCCACCCTTGACTTTGACCTGAATCCGGTGGAGCAAATCGCCAAACTCCGCCCTGATTTCCAGTACGGCGACATCCGTGCAGCGCTTGGGCGCTTCCAATTCTCCAACGAGCAGGTCTCGACCAAGCTCTCCCAACTCTCCGGTGGCGAGCGGGCGCGTGTGGCCCTGCTCAAACTTCTGCTCGAGGAGAACAACCTCTTGCTGATGGACGAGCCGACCAACCATTTGGACATGGATTCCAAAGCCACCCTCGAAGAGGCGCTCATCAACTACACGGGTTCGCTCATCACCGTCTCTCACGACCGCTGGTTCCTGGACCAAGTCGTCAACCGCATTTGGGAACTCCAGGACGGCGTGGTCACCGTGTATTACGGCAACTACACCGATTACGTCCGTGCTAAGAAAGGCCTGCCGCCCTTGGCTGAAGGCGAAGTTTCCGAAGTGTAATTCGGGGTATTCGGTTCTCCTTCATGGAACGGTATCAAGTAGGCGAACGCCAGCCAGCCATCATGGGCTTCATCCAAGAGTGGTTTGGTTTCAACGGCTGGAATGAGCTTTCCACCCGAGGCAGCATCTTCGCCACCATCGCTTACAGGGTGTTCTTTGTGTTCGGCCTTGCCGCCGCCATCATCGTCTATTCCTACGCCTCGGGAGGCGAAGACCCGTCGTTGTTTTGGATCGTCGTCGTTGGTTTTCTTTGGTTTCTCGTGTTCCAATTCATCGTGAACCTGATCTTTGTCAACGGCTCCCGTTAACGGCGCCTTCGAGCATTGTCCAACTCGGCCTCATCCCCAAAGTTTGGGGGCGAGGAATAACGGGAAAAGCAAGGTATGATATGGAAAGAATCGAGCCCTTGAAGCATGAAGCAAAAGCGAATGGCTCTTACGCTTGTGTTTCTCCTTCTCTTCTCCCTCCCCTCGTTCACTGCGCAGGCCGAAGATACCGTGCTTGTCGACGCCTTTGGCGACGGCTTTGTGGAAACCGTCATCGCCAACGCTCTTGACGACCTCAACGAACCTCGGGATTTGGAATTCCACCCCGGCCGTGCTAACGAGTTGTGGATCGCCAACCGGGCCACGGACAGCATCACGATCGTCCACAACACCGGTCTTGAGAACCAGACCTCGGAAAACCGTGAGGACGCCTACAGCAACCACTTCCTCGAAGAGGTCAGCGCCATCGCTTTCGGCGCTTACCATCCGGAGTTTGACTGGCAGTGGGGCTCCGCACAGGAAACATCCAACACCTACTGCGGCCAAGCGTCCGGTAACAATTTCATGGGGCCCACCCTTTGGCCGTCCTCCCTTGACCACTACGCCGTGGAGAACCAGAACAACAACCTGCTCGGCAGCCACATCGACATGAACCACGAATCGCCCTACGGCACGGGCATCGCCCATGACTACGATAACGTGTACTGGTACAACGACGGCCATTACGGCGAACTGGTTCGCTACGACTTTGCTGAGGACCACGACACGGGCTACGACGACCACTCCGACGCCATCGTAAACCGGTATTCCGATATTCAACTCGGCCATGTTCTTGGGGTTCCTGGCCACATGGAACTTGACCATGACACGGGTATTCTCTACATCGCCGACCCCGCCGCCAATCGGGTGCTTTGGGTGAACACCGACGACAGCACCTACACCACCACCGACCTCATGAACGACCCTTCTCGCCTTGAGCCGTTGGCGGAATATTCGAGATTCACCGGTATTGAGTGGGGCGTCCTTGCCACCGGCCTTGACCGTCCTACCGGCATTGCGTTGCACGACGGCCATCTCTTCGTTTCGGAATACAGCAACGGTAACATCGTGGCGTACGAACTCCCTTCCAACGGGAAAGGCGGCACCTATGTCGACGAAATCCAAACCACCGCCACCGCCATCATGGGTCTTGAATTCGGTCCCAACGGCCACCTTTACTACGTGGACAACGGCCAAGACGAGGTCGTTCGTATTGACCCGTTCACCGATGAAGACGGCGACGGTATTGGCGATGAGGCTGACAACTGCCCCATGATGCC
>JASLVM010000071.1 GCA_030741355.1 Candidatus Poseidonia sp.
CATGCGCGGCGACCACGTTCGTGTCATCGAGCGTGTCGGCGAGTGATGCTTCGCTCTGCTTGAACAGTCACGCATAAGCGATGATCATCAACAAGCAAAGTGCGATTAAACCGACCACCAACAGAGCATTCAATCCTTGATTATGGACGTCGGCTACCGACGACTT
Source organism: Candidatus Poseidonia sp. (assembly GCA_030741355.1). Lineage (GTDB taxonomy): Archaea > Thermoplasmatota > Poseidoniia > Poseidoniales > Poseidoniaceae > Poseidonia. Next base: position 167 of record JASLVM010000071.1, read on the forward strand.
TGTTTTTTGATCGCCAAACAGGGCAATGAAAAACAGTTCAGGCATGCAACAGATCAACACCGCCCCACATGCCTCTGCGCCTCCGATGATGATGCAAATTAACGCCGTGGGAATGAAGAAAACCAAATACAGGACGAGCCAATCATTGGCCTCTGATGAAACTGGAATTTCCTTTTTGATTTGGTTTGCAGAAGCAGCCACGGGCTCGGGCTGCTCCTCCAGCATGCTCGCCCAGAATGAATGCGAATCATCTCCATCGTCAATCCATGGGTTGTCTGAACGCACCTCCAAGACTGCTGTATGAGGGCTTGCGTCCTTCTCTTCAGTAGGTTGTTCGGGGATGATGACCGTTTTCGGGGAGGTTTTCCTTCGCTCGGCTTTGCTCGCCCCCAACACAATGCAAAATAATCCAAAAAAGAACAATCCTCCCGCTAACAGAGCAATTGTGTCCCGTTCCGTTTCCGGGGCCAAAGCAAGAAAAAGAAACATGAACGGAGAGGCCATAACAGCAAGCATACCCGCTCCTGTGAGCGATTCCCAATTCCGGTTCGTTGAAGGCGTAGGTGGTGTTTCGGGATTGAAAGCTTTCACCGGCGGCGGAATGTCAACTTCTGCTCTCGTCGTTTTCTCATCGGTGGATTCCTTGTTCCCGGGATGTATGATGATGGTGGGGGGAGGTCCACTCGTGGATGGTTCCTCCGCCATGAACGGCATATTGGTGATACCTAAGTTTAGAATTTTCTCCTTCTTTCCCGCGGGGTCCCACTCCAAGTGTGTTCGAAATTTACGGCTGAGAGAGTGAACACCCGGACGGTCGGGTAAAGCAGCGTTCGCTTTCTCCATCACTCGTTGCGGCGAAGAAGTTCTTTCTTTGCTGCTGCCAGCACATCTTCAGGTTTTTCGGATGGGGAGAGGGTCAATACCCAACTGCAAAGCGTAAGCAATCCCACAAGAAACAAAAGTGGCCCCACGACTGATTCAATCACGTTGGTTATAGAAAATCCTAGAACGCTCATGATGAGACCAGTGGTCAAAACGGGTGTCATCACCTTCTTTTTGGGTAAGCCTACATCGGCTAAGGATTTGACTTCTGCGAGATCCTTTTTCAATCGTTCATGGTATGCGTTTGATTGCACTGCACCACCCCCGCCAAGCAAGGCGCCAGTGAGTAGACCACCGCAACACAACTCTGCACCATCACCGGTCCCTCCGGAAAGCCCATCTATGGCTGCTGAAATGCCAATGAAGAGGCTCACGGCCATAATGACGAAGCTGATGGCAATCAAACCGTTTCCTGGGTCGGAGGTTGATTTTAGTGTCTCATAACGCTCAATGGCTTCAGCGAGGCGATTCGTTGGGTTTGGCTGTGCATCGTTTGGTGACGCTACTGATTCGGTTGGCGTGGGTTGAGGCGCGTCGTTCTGTGTTGTTGGGTCGTCCTCTGAGGGCTCAATTCCGCCCCCTTGGATAAGGATGGGTTGCGGTGGTTGGCTGTTGTCCATCTCATCAGGCATGAGCACATCCCCCTTCGCAGGCAATATATTGCTTTGTGCGACAACCCCGTGCTCGGGTTGCTCTACAGCTCACTGTCCACCGATGCAGGGGAGTTGGAATCCTCATTTTTTGATGATGAGTTTCAACTGCTTTTCAAGGGCTTTCTGTGCGCTGGTATGCATCTGTGCCGACAGGCCGAGGAGGGCCAGGCAAAACATCCCGCCAACGAAGCAGAACACTCCGCTAAGGTCAGAAAGGATGAAGGCCAGAATGAGGAACATCACGGCGGTCATTAAAGGCCATTGTGGGACAGGTGGGTGAGCAATTCCTGCCTCGATCATCAGGCGGTTTTGGGCCATTTTTTTTCTGCTGCTCCAAGCGCTCTCCTGGAGGAAAGAAAGAAGCAACAAAACTGCGCCAAGGAGCATCGAGCCGCAACACAATTCTTCCCCCTCATGAAACAGAACATCAAAGTCTGCCATGTACAAAAATCCGAAGGGGACAAAAAAGAGAAACGCAACGCCCAGCAACCCAATCGACGTTGTGTTGGGTTTGTCTCGCAAGACGATTTCATACGCTTGAATCGTCTCATTGGAGACTCCGTGGTAGGGTTGGTTCGGTGCCATTGCAACCCCTGAATTTCCTTCCTCTGCGTCGGGCAATGGCTCAGAAATTGGTGACGGTTCGGTTTCCAATATTTGGGTGCCGCCTTGGATAAGGATGGGTTGAGGTGGCGTTTTTTCTTCCGAATCATCCGCCATGTGGACTTCTCGGTTCCGATAGGGTTTAGGTCTTGTTCCGATGACAGGTTCTAGCGTCTTGATTTGCTTCAGAAAAGGGTTTGCTGGACAGGCGTTTTGTTCGGTTGGAGGAGATGGTACTTTGGCTCATATAGGCCTGTTCAAGCCCTGCGATTTGTAGCGATAGGACCGACAGAGGAGAGCGAGAGCGGAGGCCTTTTTTTCTCGTTTACCAACGGACCGTGTCGGAATCAATAAGAATGGGTGTTCTAAGGAATTGACATGCCGATTAAGCGTATTTTGAATTTTTTCGGCAGAGGAAATTTCTACACTCGCCTCAGAAACCAGATTTTGCTTTCCACCGAAACAAAACAATCGGCGATGTCGGTCTCTCACAAAGAAGCCATGAAATGGTATCAGATTCGAAAGTCTGCCTTCGAAGAGGTGGTCTCGGCCATCCTTCCGTACGTCGACCAAGAGGCGGTCGTTTTTGACGTCGGCGCAAACGTTGGTTTTTTCTCTCGTTTATTGACTGAAAAAATTGACTTCAAGGGTTCAATGTACTTGTTTGAACCTCTTCCTCACCTCGCAAAGCTCTGTGAAGAAACCTTTCGCGACGCTCCCTATGAAGTCCACGTGTTTGACTACGGGCTGAGTGATAGCGATTCTGAAGTCGATCTCTTTGTCGCCAGCAACGGTAACCTCGGCTGGAATACCATTGTTGAATCCAAGGCATCTGACGACATGGAAAAGGTGCGCATTCAACTCAGGAACTTCGAAAACTGCAAACCCGATGCGATACCGACGTTCATTAAAATCGATGTCGAAGGCTCAGAATATCTTGTTCTTCGAGGAATGCTTGATTCATTGAGGGAGTGGGGCTCTCTCCCCGTTATTTTGTGTGAAGTCGGCTGGGGAACATCTCATCCCCATTGGGATGAAGAATTGGAAGTGTTCAACGAACTGAAAACAATCGGCTACTCCATTTGTGATTTGGGGGGGCAGGAGATTGATCTAACGACCCTTTCAAGCACTGCTGATGTCCTCTTGATTCCCAAATAACCTCCCAATCTGAACGTTTCATCTTGGGAATTTGAGTAGCGTGGCTATCGTCTTGACCACTCAATCTTGCTTGACAACGCCCCAGGCGCTGGCCGTGGCGGCCGTCTGTTCGTCCATGGGTTCAACTTCAGCCGATTGAGGCGTACCCATCCGGCGCACGAGGCTGGTGAGCCGGTTGATGAGAGGAGCAGGGTTCATGTTGTCGAGGTTGTATTCCGTGGTGTCGACAACCCTCTCGCCATCTCGCTCGGTCAGGGTCATGAAATCGTCCCCGTTCTTACTATGGATGCGAAAGACCATGTGAAGCCCTTCGGTTCTGTCCTGGCTGGAGGAGAGGATGCATGTGCCGGATTCAACGGATTCAAACACACGGTCGTGGATGTCTTGGGAGGTCTTGATGCCAATCGTTCGGTCAACCCCTTTGGCGTTGAGCACAAATTCCCGCGTTTCACCGCCAAAGAGGTCGTTGTCCATTTGTGAAGCCATTTTTACGAAATCCACGATTTGCTTTAATTCACCTGAGGTGAGCGATTTCCAAACGCCATAACCGATGGTCAATCCAAAAAGCAGAATCAGGATGATGGTTCCCCACATGCTTCACACTCGCCCCACTTCGTGAATGAAGGTATGGGCGACGAACCGGTCTTAGGTGGTGTTTCAAAACAGAACAATGCGGCACTCAAACATAGGTGACGGTTCTTGAGAAAAGAAGCCGCCACAATTCAATGCCATCCCAGTTGTCTTCACCTGCGAAGTATACGTTGTCTTCGTGAACGTGAATGTCGCCGATGTAGCCACCGGTTGGCTTCAGATCAATCACTTGCCATGTGGTTTGATTGATCGAATTGTATGCCCACAATTCTTCACCGGTCGTCCCATCATCTGCCGAGAAATATACGGTGTTTCCACGAACAGTGAACTCGTTTGGTGCACCTGTTCCGGATGTTGATTGTATATCGGTGACCTCCCAGTATGACGTGTTGCTGGCCTCATAAGCCCACATTTCGAAATGTGAACCTGATGTTGCCTGTAGGTAAACTCGTGTTCCTGATACAACCATTCCTGATGGTGCACTTCCTGCAAACCCGGGCCGGATGTCTGCTGCAAGCCATGTCGAGTTGTTCGTCGTCTCGTATGCATACAATTCAGTTCCATAGGTCGTGCCCGCATTTGCAGCCATGTAGATGGTCGTCCCCATCACTGTAAGATGAGAAGGGCTTGATGAAAGAGATCCAGGGTTGATATCCTTAAGCATGAATGTGGTGTTTGTGGATGTATCATGCTTCCATAATTCGGTTCCAGTCACTCCTAAGGGTGGTTGCGCTGAGAAATAGAGGTCTGAATTGACTGCGACCAGACTCGTTGGCTGAATATCAGGTTCAACCTTCCACACACTGAAACTCACGGTGTCATAGGCCCAAAGGTCGTACAACCCCATACCAGTTGAGCCAGCACTGTCACGTGCTGAGAAATAGACGGTGGTTCCAATCAACGTAAATTCTCCAGCAAAACTCCCTGAACCACCCGGGAAGATATCTGCGATTTGCCATCCTGTTTGGTTGGATGGTTCGA
>JASLVM010000072.1 GCA_030741355.1 Candidatus Poseidonia sp.
TCACCTTGAACTCTCCCCCATCGGTTTCGTGGGAAACTGAACCTCCACTACCCGCAGGCATGAGCATCTCTGGTGGTACGATCAGCGGTACACCCTCGGTCTACGCCAACAATCAAACCTACACGATTTACGCCAATCAGAGCGGTTATTCGACCACGCACGAGTTGTACTTCAGCGTGGATACCACGAACGCTCACACGGTCGTTGAGAACCAAACGATTGATCCAATTGGCTTCCATCCCCCGTTCTGGAACGGTACGACCGCTTGGACGGTCTCACCTGCTCTGCCAGGCAACCTCTCCATGGACACCTCAACCGGCGAAATCACCGGTATGGTCAACGGAACGTTGGCCAACGCCACCTACACGGTGACGGCCACGCACAGCGGTTCAGGCGCTGCAACCGAGACGTTCTCGTTCAATTTGCGAAGTCTTGCCGATTACGACGGCGATGGTCTTGCCAACGATTTGCCAAGCGATTACGACGCAGCCGAAGGACCAACATCCGGTCTTGTTGCTGACAGCGACGACGACGGCGACGGCCTTGCTGACAGCGTTGAAACAGGCACCGGCACCTACGTCGACGGTACGAATACGGGTACGAACCCGCTCAATCCCGACACCGACGGTGACGGCATCTGCGACGGTCCGAATGCTGTGGCTGGTGTGTGCGTTGCTGGACCCGACGCTGACCCGAACGGGGAGAGTTTCCCGCCAACGTTGGTGGCGCTCAACAACACCGCCATCTCAACGCTTTCGCCGTACAAGTCGGTGAGCGCTGGAACCTACGAGATTGCACCGGACTTGCCTGCCTCGTTATCACTCAACCCAACCACGGGTGAAATCACGGGAACCCCAACCGAAACCACCGCCAACACGACCTACACCATGTGGTCGAACAACTCCAACGGCGACTCGGTTTCGTGGGACTTCACGATTGAAATCCTGGAAGACAGCGATGGTGACGGTCTGCCCGACGAACTGCCGGGCGATTACGACCCAACCAATCCTGATTCCCCCGGGCTCACCGAGGACCTTGACGACGACGCTGACGGTATTCCCGACACCAACGAAACGGATGCGGGCACCAGTCCAACCAACCCCGACAGTGACGGCGACGGCATGTGCGACGGCCCCAACGCTGTGGGCGGTGTGTGCACGGCCGGACCTGATGCGTTCCCGCTTGACCCGTCGGCCGACACCGACACGGACGGCGACGGCCAGCCCGATTCCATCGACGGCAACTCCACCAGCGTCCCCCCACTCACGGAGGACGAAGACGATGACGGTGACGGCCTTGACGACGTGAACGAGACGAACACGGGCATCAACAACGGACCAACCGACACGGGCACCGACCCGCTTGACCCCGACACCGACAACGACGGTATTTGCGACGGACCAAACGCTGTGTATGACGCTCAAGGCACACTCATCTGTGTAGCCGGCCCTGACGCCACGCCGTTTGGAGAGCCAGCAGAAGGCGTCGTTTACGGCTTGAACAACACACAATTCTCGAGCCTCGTGCCGCCCTATCAGTTGCCCGGTGCAGCATGGAGCGTTTCTCCTGACCTGCCTGAAGGGCTGAGCATTGACCCGGTTTCCGGTATCATCAGCGGAACACCCACCGAGGTCATTGACAACACGACGTACACCATTACGGGCATCACGGACGCTTCATCCATCACCTTTGATTTCAACCTGCAAATCTTGGAAGACACCGACCGCGACGGTTTGCCCAACGAACTGCCCGAAGACTATCCCGGTGACGGTGAGTTGGTCGAAGACCTGGACGACGACGGCGACGGTGCCTCTGACCTCTCGGAAACGGGAACGGGCATCTACAACGGCACCGGCGACCTCGGTACGGATTCCTTGAATCCCGATACGGACGGCGACGGTGTCTGCGACGGCCCCAACGCCGTTCCACCTGTTTGCATGGCCGGCCCTGACTCCAACCCTGTTGGTACGGGCCCGCTCGGTCCAAGCGTCTTGGTCAACAACACCGAAGCGACGCCGATCAACCCACCAAACGCCGTTCCTGGCGCCACGTGGGAAGTCTCTCCCGACCTGCCCGACGGCCTGGTGCTTGACCCAGCGACCGGCATCATCACCGGTACGCCAACCCAAGCAATGGACAACACGACCTACACGATTTGGGCGAACACGACCGACCCCGCCTTCTCGATTGAAGCCACGTTCTGGCTCGAGATTTTGGAGGACTTTGACGGCGACGGCATGCCCGACGAGCTGCCCGACGACTACCCCGACACGGGCGTTGAGCCCTACACCCTCGTTGAGGACGAGGACGACGACAACGACGGCATGTCCGACACCAACGAGAGCATCATCGGTACCGACCCGTACAACCCGGATACGGACGGCGACGGCTTCTGCGATGGACCAGGCACCGGCGACGGTGCCTGCTACGCCGGCCCTGACAGCCACCCGCTCGACCCCGCCCTTCCCGTGAACACCGACGGCGATGCTTACCCCGACGAGGACCCGGACGGTCCCGGTGGCCTCATCGCTGACGACGACGACGACGGCGACGGCTACTCCGATTTGATCGAACTGACCTGCGAGAGCGAACCGCTCAACGCCACCAGCATCCCCGATGACATGGACGGCGACGGTATTTGCGACCTGATGGACGGCGACGTGGACGGCGACGGCATTCCCAACGAGGATGAATTCGGCCTGCCCCTCGACACCAGTTCAACCAACCCTGACAGCGACGGCGACGGCACCTGCGACGGTCCTGAAGCGCCTGCTAACGGCGGCTGTGTGGCCGGTCCTGACGCCTTCCCGCTCGACCCAGCTGGTGCAGTGGACACGGACGGCGACGGCAGGCCCGACACCTTGGTCCTCGGTGTTGTTTCAACCAGTCAGCCACCGTTGGTGGAAGATTTGGATGATGACGACGACACCTGGTCGGACGCCGGTGAACTCGCTTGCGGTACCTCCGATCCGTTGGACGCCGCCAGCGTGCCCGCCGATACGGACGGCGACGGTATCTGCGATGCACTTGACCCGTACCTCGACCTGCCGTTCACGCTTGAGTACCCCACGCAGTACGTGGACCTCTTCGTGAACCGCACGATGGAGCCGCTGATTCCGTTCGTGAACGGCAGCGGTGAAATCATCACGTGGGAACTTGAAGGCGAATTGCCAGAAGGCCTGACCTTTGGTTGGAGTCCTGCTCGAGACGCTTCATTGGACGGTAGCATTCGTGGTACGCCGGTCAACACCAGCGCCACGGTGAACCTGACCGTCTGGGCCAACAACTCGGTGTACAGTGAGTCATTCGCCCTCTCGCTGACCGTGTTCAACGACTCGGACAACGACAGCCTGCCCGACCAACTGCCTGAAGGCTATCTGGGCAACCTGACCGAAGACACCGACGACGACAACGACGGCTTCTCGGATTCTCAAGAGTCCGAGTGCGGTTCGGACCCGCTGAACAACATGTCCGGCCAAGAGAATTGGCTGGCCATTTGTCTCAATTCAGGAGGCGATGGACCCGAGGATGACGGCATCAATTGGATGTGGTGCTTCCCATGCCTGCTGTTCTTGTTGCTGCTGCTCATCATCCCGCTGTTGCTTGGACGCGACCGCTTGCTGGTGCTGCTCTCTGATGGCCCCGAGCCCGAGAACACCTTCGCTGAACCGGACTTCACAGCAGGTTCGGGTACCGAGGACGACCCGTTCATTCTGGCTCCGGTTGGGCCGGTTCAACCCGGCAGCACCGAATCGACCGTCGAGGAGATCACCATCACCAACATGGGCGATATCAGCGTTGACATGGTTGACTTCAACGATGAGGACAACTACGGCCGCTTCACGATGTACGAGTCGGCCTTCAGCATGGAAGGTTCCCGCCGACTGCCTGTTGGCAAGGACGGAGAGATGGTCATCAACTTCAAGTTCGACGACAGTGAATTCCCGACCTACGAAGGCGGTACATACACCGCTCGCATCAAGTTGGGCAAGGCCAGCGTGTACTTCCTTTGGGACGTCACCGTCATGGCTGACGAGCGAAAGGCAGAGACTGCCAAGAAGAGCACCATGGACCGCATCAAGAAGCGAAAGAAATCCTTTGATTTCGAGCGCATTGGCAAGGCAACCAAGAAGGACGCCGACGACCTCCAAGCCATCAAGGGCATCGGCCCGTACAGCGAAGAGAAACTCAATGCGTTGGGCATCTTTACCTACGAGCAACTGGCCAACTTTGACCGCAAAACGGAGGACGACGTCAACGACGCCATCGAGCATTACAAGGGACGCATCCGCCGCGACGAGTGGGTCAAACAGGCCCAGGACCTCATCGGTGCGCAAGCCAAGGCCGACGAAGAAGCGCTGAAGGCCGCTGAAGAAGCTCAGGCCAAGGCCGAAGCCGAAGCCAAGGCCGCTGAAGAAGCGGAAGCCGAAGCCAAGGCCGCTGAAGAAGCGGAAGCCAAGGCTGCCGAGGAAGAAGCCGCTGCTGCGAAGAAGGCTGAAGAAGAAGCCGCCACCGCTGCTGCTGCCGCTGCCGCTGCCGAAAAGGAAGCCAAGGAGGCCAAGAAGGCTGAAGAGAAGGCTGCCAAGGAGGCCAAGAAGGCTGAAGAGAAGGCTGCCAAGGAGGCCAAGAAGGCTGAGGAAGAAGCCGCCGCTGCTGCCGCCGCTGAAAAGGAAGCCAAGGAAGCAGAGAAGAAGGCCAAGGCTGACGCTGCTGCCGCCAAGAAGGCTGAGGAAGAAGCCGCCGCTGCTGCCGCCGCTGAAAAGGAAGCCAAGGAAGCAGAGAAGAAGGCCAA
>JASLVM010000073.1 GCA_030741355.1 Candidatus Poseidonia sp.
TACAATGAAGATGGAGAAGTTATCTACGCAGGACGAGGAAAGCGGAGTTTCCGTGCACGAGCCCTGATCGCTCAACGCAAAGCCTACGTTCGCAACGCTGAAGGCCAACTCGTCGTCTACGTTCCTGAGATCACCCCTGCCAGCGTGCCTGCACGCTCCCTTGGATTGAGCATGGACGAAGAGGTCCGAGCCTTCAAGCGAAAAGCTCGCGCCCTTGGCGGCCAAATCAGCATGGGCCTCAACGAAATTGAGATCCGCCAGACCACCGAATACGGCGAACTCGTCGCCCACCTGCGTCAACTGACTCAGCCCACTTTGGTCGCCGGTCTTGACACCCATCAGGCTGCCAAGCTCGTCCAGACCCTGTCCTACTGGATGCTGCGCTACGGTCTGACCGTGTTTGAGCACGACGAAATCGTTCGCAACCTCCACGCCCTCATCAACCCCATGCGCGCCCCCGTTGAAGGCGGGGCCCTGGCCAACCGACAGTCCAACCTTCAGCGCGACAGCGCCGTCAACACCGTGCCAGGTCAACGCACCACCCAGGTTCATGACGAATTATGGGTCCACGCTTTCCTTCCCCCCAACCGCCATCCTTGCCGCCCAAGCGTGGTGCCTTTCGATGGAGAGCAGGGCCACAGCGACCCTCACAACGACGGACGGGTGTGGATGGACGACGCCCTCCCCCGTGGTGCTGAATTCGTCTGCGACAACCTCAACGACGCCAGCAACCTGAGCACCTTTCAGCGAGGACGGCACGGCATCATCCGTGTCTTCCTGCCTTACAACCCCGACAACGGCACCCAGCAGCCCAACCCCATGGACATGCACCGTGACCGACGTCCTCTACGGGAGCCCCACTGCAACCGTGACAACGAGCCCTGGAGCCATTGCCTCCAGCGCTTCATCGATGCCTGCGCCGCCGTGAAGAACAGCGTGCGCTCTGACCTTCGCCTCTTCATCCACCGAGGCGTCGACACACCACAGGAAGTGACACTATGAATGCAAAATACATCGCAAAAAACCCAAGCCCCGTACCCCAGACCATCACCCTCCCCCAAGGCCTGTCCTTGGACGGTGGACGCCTGCGCAGCAGCCGACCCATCACCGTGGAAGTTCCACCTTTCAGCGTGCGAGAAATTCTCTTTGACGAAAACGGCGAACCCATGACCGAAGGTTGCATCCAAGACCTGACCGTCACCACCGAACACGAGCAAGGGACCCCTCTTGACCCTCACAGCAACCGACGGGAGCGCACCCGGATCACCATCACCGGCGACCGACCCCACGCTTACGTCGAGCAAGCTCGCGAAGTCTACCCCAACTTGGTGGTCGACGACAACCGCTTCTTGGGCGGCGCTCAACTGCTCGCTCAGTTCTCCCACCTCCGCAGTGCACGGGACAACACCACCGCCATCTACTCCCCCGCTGCTCTGAACATGGCCTTTGAGTCCCGCACCGACAGCCTCTACCACGCTGCCAACAACGGACGCGTGGAGATTCAGTCCATCGTGGGCGACGGCTACGATTCCTCCGACGCCGTGCGCATGGACGTTCACAACCCCGGCCCCACCGCCGTTCGGATGGTCGTGCCCCGCGGCACCATGCTCGAACAGCAGACCTGGACCGGTAAGCAGAACTTGGTGGTCAAGGAAGACGTGTGGATTGAAATCGAGCCCGGCCAGACCGGGAATTTCCCTCTGCCTGCTTTCTGCGCCAACGCAAGCGGCGGCAGCCCAAACGGTGAGCCCCTGAACCTGACCCCCTTTGTCTTCAACGACATGGGCGAGAGCTTCCGGGACCAGAATTCCATGTGGCGAACCACCGATAGCCGACGAAGCGTGAGCATGCGCTAAGCACAGACACCTCCTGCTCTGAATATTTCTTCAAATAGGCTCACGGAGTATGATTTCCATGACACACAAGTTGGACCCTGTACTGGACGCTGGACTGCGCCCCGAAGCAAGCTTCATGAAATCCCAAAACGGAGAGAAGTGGGGCTACATCGATTCCTTCAAGCACGAACAAGGCCAATCAAAATGCGTCTTTGAGACCGATGAGGATGGCTCTTTCCTTCAACTGACCCTCATGAACGAGGACGTCGGCGAAGAAAACGTTCCCGAACTGCTTGAGGTCATCAACATCATGAACGGGATCCAAGACCAAGTGCGCTTCTTCTATCACCTTGGCAACGGTTCCCTCTTTGCGAAGCGGGAGTTCCTCGTCGAGGGGCGCAAGCCAAAGCAAATCCAGGAGATGGTGTTCGAACGCTACGACCGCATGAAGGACATCTTTGACGACGTGCTCTGGGCTTTTGACTGGAAGGTCAGAACCGGTGGCGATTTTGAAGCCCTCTTTGAGGCCCTCGCCAAACACAACGAAGACCGCAAGAAACGCAAAGACCGCAACAAGGGCAAGGAAGGGTTCGACCCTGCTTACGCTTGATTCCAGTTCTTGCCAGCGCTTGACAACGAACCTCCGATGAAGAGGTTGGGTTGAGGAACCGGACGGGTTACTCGTGTACGGAGAGTCAATGTTTTTACTTGAACCTAAAAGCCGAATTCATGAACGGCAGTGAGAAGGGGCTCCAAGCGCTCAGTCTCATCGCCATCGTGATCTTGTCGGCGGTGGTCATGGACCTCCTGGGCGAGCCTGACCAAGACCCTGAAATCGTCTACGTGCTGGTGGACAATCGAATCATCATCGATGAAAACACCACCGTGGAAGAACTGAGCAGGGACGATGTTGCCAGGGTGGCTTCCTTCAACATCAAAGTGTTCGGCGACACCAAAATGAGCAACTCAACCGTCGTTGACGAGCTGGTTGACCTCTTCCAAAGCTACGACTTGGTCGCCGTCCAAGAGATCAAAGACATCGACGAAGAAGTTCCTTTCCTCTTCCTTGACGAGTTGAACGGTGTTGACGGACAGGACGATGTCCTCAACCAAACCCTTCCTTGGAAGATGGTCCTTTCTGAACGAAGTGGCTTGCAAGAAGACGACAAAAACTCCCAGGAGCAGTACGCTTACTACTACAAGCCAACCGTATTCCGGCCCATCGATAACGGCACCTTGTACGATGATAGCGTGAACGATTCCTTCCAACGCGAGCCCTTCCTTGCGAGTTTCATGCTGCTCGATACCAACGGAAACGATACGGGCACCGACATGGTGTTCGTCAACATCCACACCAAACCCACCCTTGCGGTTGAGGAGATGAGCGCCTTGGGCGACGTCCATGCCTGGGGACAAACGAACTATTCCGACGACGACGATTACGTCATTCTTGGCGACTTCAACGGCGATTGCTCCTATGCATCCTACAACGAATTGGTGGACCTCTCCATCGCTACAGAGAATTACACGTGGTTGATTCCCGACGATGCCGACACCACGGTGGGCAATTCCCGATGTGCGTACGACCGCATCGTGGCATCAAGCGATTTGGACGGCCGTCTCACGGGCAACTGGGGCATCGATGAGCGTATCAGCAGCGGTGCGGTTTCGGACCACAAACCGGTGTGGTTTGACATCAAGCGCATTTGATCGAATCGAAAGGCATCCACGGCCTGACCCTCACCGGAATCGAACCGGCTCCTCTGCCCATGCAGCGTGCACCTTACACCAAGGGCGGGCCGTAGCCTTTCCACCATTCCTCAACCCGAGACACCTGCGTTCAGCGCGCCCGTGTGCGAACACCGACCTCAGTCGGCGCACGGGCCGTCATCAGGGAGGAATTGGAATTGATGGGGCACGGTCGCAACGTCCGTGTAGTCGTCCTCGTCCAAGCACACGACGGTCATCTCCATCGGCGCTCTGCCCATCATCGGTGGCAGGCTGTCGTAGTACGCCATCACGGCCCTCATGACTTCGCCAAGCGAAGCCGTGCCGTGGGAAACGGTTACGATGTGCCTGAACTGCATCGATTTGATGCTCGGATGAGCCCTGCTGTAGGGTTGTGATTTGGCCAATTCGAGCATCGTTTTGGCGAGTTGGGGCGTGGCGTCCTCGCCCGACCATTTCAGCCTCTTGACGGGGTTGCTCATCCACGGCTCAGGCGACTGGAGTTCCAACGTTTGACCGAGCCACCTCGGGCATCTGGCCACCACCTTTTGCGCAAGTGGCGCCCTCACGGCCAACACGGCATCGTGAGCGTGAAGCGCAGGGGCGAGCCTGACCAGATCCCCGTGAACAACGTGCAGTTTGAACGCTTCACCGAGCAACTTGTAGGTTGTTTTTGGAAAACCTCCGAGCAAGAGCGAAGGGTGGTCGAGCAGCCATTGCAGGTAGTTGGCGTAGGCACCGGGTGGCCATGCATGAAGCGGAGGCGTGGGGCCAAGGAAGGCCGGACCTGCTTCGTGCTCGTCTTGATGCCTCAGCCAGTCTTTCATCCACTGGTGTTGCGTCGGTGCGGCGGGGTGAACAGGCGGCACGGGGTCGCTGTTGAGCATCGCTTGGACCGAGGCAGGCGACATCGACACCTCAGGCATGACCGTCCAGGTCCATGCGTGCATGGCTTGTTCCCAGTCCTTTTGCGCAAGCGGGCCTTCAATCCCATGATGCACCTCGTACACCGTGGCCATGTGGCTGTGGTATTCGCCGTAGAGGTCGGGCGACATCCATTCCACCACGCCTTTGTTGGCGAG
>JASLVM010000074.1 GCA_030741355.1 Candidatus Poseidonia sp.
GACTTGGTCCGCCAATTCCTCTGATGAGAGGCGGCCTGCATCCAACTCGAGGAGGGGGAGTTCGACCTCAAATTCAAGCAATTCAGCCCAGTGGCCGGCCGTCATTTCCCATTCGACGTTGGCGCGAACTTTTCCCGGGCTGTAGCCTCTGGCTTCAAGCCGTTGCGTCAATGTAGAGGGATGACAGCGAAGAAGGACAAGGCCGTCAACGTCGAGGAGGTGCGACAGGTGTCCGTCGACAACCCAGCGACCTGAAGACGAGGATTCCCAGGCCTCGGCAAGTCGGTGAATGTCAATCGGTGCAGCGCCATCATTCGTATCCTCCTCTTCCAAACAACCGTGTTCGTCGGCCAAACTGGCGAGGGAGAGAAGGTTCCAACCGCGGGCTTTGAGAACCTCGCAAAGGCTGGTTTTCCCAACACCGGGTGTGCCCGAAATCGCCAGCACGCAGTCGTCGCCCATGGCAGACGCTCGCCGGCGATGGCCCATAAACGCAGAAGGCCGAGAATGAACCGAGGCATCAAAGGCATCATAGCCTCGGGGGTGTTCAGGTGAATTGGTACCATGTTCGGGATGCAGGACCCCTCGCAGACCTTGCATCAAATTGAACGCTATGTACAGGAAGGTCGCTTGGAACTTTCCGAGGTCATGGCCACGCAATTCTGCGACATGATGTTGGGGAGGAAAAAACGAGAGCCTCAAGACCAAATCTTCCTGCTCAAGGGGCTTCGATTGATGTGTGATATCTACCTGATGCGAGGCAAGGCCGACCAGAGCGCAGCCACCATCAAGCGCATGCACGGTGAACGGAAGGCCTTGGTCAAGGTGCTCCAGAAGCATGCGCCTCAAATGTTGGCCTCAATGCAACCCGAACACGAAGACCATCTCCGTGCAGGGTACCTTTGGGCTGCTGCTGGAAAGAAGCGAAAGGCAGCGAAAGCCTTCGGACGCTGTGAAAAAATGGTCCCAGGTCACCTGGCGGCGGCCCGAGCTGCCGTTGAAGCCTTACCCAACAAAGGGCATGCGGACCGCTTCCTCAAGGCCATCGCAGCCGCAGGGGATGTGATTCAAGCGAACGGGGAGTTTCAACTCGAACCCAACGGCTCACCGCCGGTTTCGCTGCACGATGTCTTGACCACGCTCCACAACAGCCGCTCAATCCTTCCCTCCCATGCCGAGAAGTTTCAGGCTGAGCGTACCCGGCTTGAGGGCCAGCAGGCGGCCATCATCGCCGGGGAGCAAGCCGCAAATGCACGGCTTCAGACGGCGCTGGACAGTTTGCAGCCAAAGCACGACTACTATCAGTACGGTTGATGGTAGCGAGGGATGGATTTGAACCATCGATCTCCGGGTTATGAGCCCGACGGGATATCCAGACTACCCCACCTCGCTACTCTGTCCGCCACGGTTCACCGCTTTCAAACCACCGTTTCCACTCCATCATCAAAAACGGGTGGTTTCATGAGGTGGTGCGACCTACACGGTTCATGCGAGCCGAGCACACCAAGACGATGGTCGTGCTCGCCATCCTTCTCGCTGCATCGCTGGCAGGTTGTTTGGGAACCGAAGATGGCAGCGATGAGAACAACCCCATCTCGATGAATGTTCACTACGATGCGACCTCTGGAACCATCACCGAACGCATCCAAAACGGGGCCGTATTGTCCACCAGCGGGGTTGAGCTCTCCTTTGATTTCGCACGAGTGACCTCAAAGGCGGGGAACATGAAAACGTTCACCTTTGATCCCGGCGATGATGAAGTTGGCTCAAACGCCATCACCGTCAACGCCAACGACCAAGCGCAAATCACCTACACCTACCAAACCCATGGATTGTTCACCGCTGTGCTCACGGCGACGGATGAAAGCGATAACGAAGACACAATGGAACTCGTCTTGCGAATTGACAAAGAAATCGATTGGACCCAGACCAACACCGACGCTCCGGATTCGATGATGCTGGCCACCTCGCCCGACTGCCAGTGCCCCGTACCGGAATACCTGGGCATCGAATCCACCATCACCAACCAGAACGACATCATCCCCGGAACACAGACCACCGTCACATGGCACCTCGACGACCCTGAAGGAAACGAACAAGCCTTCCATACCGAGCAAATTGCTGACGGCCAAGAAGCATCGTGGACGCACAATCAATACAACGTTGGCGGAGGCGATTGGGCGCTCAACGTGTCCATCGACGCCGGAAACGATTCCATCGACATTCACCACATCGTCACCATCGCCTACGAAACCAATGAATCCACCCCCAATCCGCTTGATGCGGAGGCCACCGAACGCAGGTTTTGAATCACTTTCAGTTTGATGAAATCAAAACGAAAAGTGAATAGAACGCTGTACTGAAACACCTTTGTTGGGAGAAATGACCCGGGCTCATGCCCTCTTTGCACACCAGCCCTCCTTCGTTTCTTCATATAGGGAAGCACACCACCATCAGGGTGAAGGGATGGAACATGCCAACAAAATCGAAGAAAAAAATCAGCATTGAAGTTGAAAAGAATGAAGCACCGAAGGAAGAAGAGGTCGTCACAATGACCGAAGAGGAGGAGGTCAAGGTGACCATCGAAGACCTGCCAGGCGTTGGACCTGCGACCGCAGAAAAACTGCGTGAAGCCGGTTTTGAAGAACTCCTGGGCCTTGCTGTCATGTCCCCTGCCGACCTTGCAGAAGAAGCTGAGCTCGGTGAAGCGGTCTCAGCCAAGATCATCGCCGCTGCCAAGAAGATGGCCAACATCGGTGGTTTCGTTTCCGGTGATGCACTGCTTGAGCGACGCCGTGAAGTCCAGAAACTCTCCTCCAAGGTCCAATCCATTGATGACCTCCTCGGTGGCGGGTTTGAGACCCAAGCCCTCGTCGAAGTTTACGGCGAATTCGGAAGTGGGAAGACCCAGATTGGCCACCAATTGGCCGTGAACTGCACGCTACCGGAAGACCAAGGCGGACTCGACGGCGATGTATTCTACATTGACACGGAAGACACCTTCCGCCCTGAGCGCATCACGCAGATGGCACGAGGCCACGGACTGGACCCCGACTATGTCCTTTCTCGAATCCACGTTGCCCGAGCCTACAACTCAGCTCATCAAATGCTCCTGGCCGATGAGATCAAGCGCATGAGCAAGGGATTGAACGTGAAGATGATCATCGTCGATTCCCTCACCAGCCACTTCCGAGCGGAGTTCATTGGACGAGGTATGCTCGCACGCCGACAACAAAAACTCAACAGCCACCTGAAGGACCTCAAGAAACTCGCCGACGTGAACAACGCCCTCGTGTTGGTCACCAACCAAGTGCACTCCAAGCCCGATGCCATGTGGGGCGACCCCACCAAGCCCATCGGCGGCCACATTTTGGCCCACGCGAGCACCTTCAGACTCTACCTGCGCAAAGCCAAGGGCGGACGACGAATTGCTCGACTGGTTGACTCACCGAACCTCCCCGATGGAGAATGCGTCTACCAGGTCACCGAAGAAGGCCTTCGCGACTGAAGCGGCTTTCTGAAACGGCCTCGTAAACCCGTCTCCTGTACCCCTGCAAGGGCGGCACATTGAAAATGTCCACAATTGAAATGTGGTCATGCGCCATTTGATTGAACGGGTACTGGAACTCTCCGAAGAGGAGCAGCGAGTGGTTCACCACGAAGAGGCTCCCGACCAGGGGTCCGACGAGGAATTGAAGGCGCTCCTTGAGTCGCTTCAACCACGCATCCGCGTGTACGGCGTTGGCGGCGCAGGATGCAACGCCATCAACCGTTTGTTCGATGAGAAGTTGTTTGAATCGTCCTACGTGACCGGCTACGCCATCAACACCGATGCACAGGCTCTCCTCCAATCACCGATCCAAGAAAAGATCCTCATTGGCAGGACGGCCCGAGGTCGAGGCGCTGGTGGAGACCCAACCAAAGGCGAAGCTGCTGCTCTTGAGTCCGAGCGTGTGCTGCGACGCATCACCAACGACACCCAACTCGCCATCATCACGGCCGGCATGGGAGGTGGCTCAGGAACCGGTGCTGCGGGACACATTGCCAGACTTGCCAAGGCTCAAGGCGCCATGACCATCGCCGTCGTCACCTACCCGTTCAAATCCGAAGGTTCTCTTCGCAAGCAAAACGCTGAATGGGGTCTTGAGCGGCTCCGAGAGCATTGCGACACCATCTTGGTCATTCCCAACGAACGTTTGTTGGAGATTGAGGGCGTCAAAGACCTCCCGATTGCAAGCGCCTTCCGTGTGGGCGATGAGCTGCTCGTTCGTTCAATCACCGGTGTAACCGAATTGCTCACCACCGACGGCATGGTCAATCTTGACTTTGAAGACTTGAAATCCATCGTGAATTCGGGCGCTGGAGTGGCGATGATCGGCCTTGGCAGTGCC
>JASLVM010000075.1 GCA_030741355.1 Candidatus Poseidonia sp.
GGAGAGGTAGCCGCTGTTGACGTTGCCCACGGTGTAGCGTCCAGCGCCACCGAGCCGGACCAGAAGGTCAGGCGGCAGGGTCACGGTTCCGGTCTCGTCGATGATCAACTCTCGGTCTTGGCTGAGGTTCTCAACGTCCACGCCTTCGCCGTGTTCCGCAACAAAGCGGCCGTCCCGCAGTTCAAGGGAGCGGTTGGCAAAGGCTGCGACCTCTTTCGAGTGGGTCACGATGAGGAACGAGACCCCGTCGTTTTCGTGCAGGTCCTTGAACAGCGCCAGCACTTCTCGGCTGGTGACGGGGTCGAGCGCACCGGTCGGTTCGTCGGCCAGAATCAGGCGAGGTTGCGTGATGAGGGCACGGGCGATGGCCACGCGCTGTTGCTCACCACCGCTCAGCATCGCTGGCAGGGCGTTGATGCGATGACCCATGCCAAGTCGTGTCAGCATTTCATCGGCCAGTTTCAAGGCCTTCTTGGAGGCGACGCCCTGATGACGTAGCGGTTGAGCGACGTTGTCTCGAGCGTTGAGGTCGGGCAACAAGTTGCCTTCCTGGAAGATGAACGAGACCGTCTTCTGACGAAGTTCAACCAGCTCTTGTCCGGTCAGCCGCGTCATGTTCTTGCCCGCCAAACTGACCGAGCCAGCGCTCGGTTTCATCAAGCCGCCAAGGCACTTCATGAGGGTGGATTTTCCGGAACCCGAGGGCCCAACCACCGCGATGGCCTCGCCGGCCTTCATGTCGATGTGCAGCCCTCGCAGAGCGACGACGTTGCCGTCTTCCGCCTTGGATTCGTAAACATGGTACAGGCCATCTGCATAGAGAATTGTATCGCTCATCTTCACTCCCCCTTGAGCACGCTGGCCAAGTCCGCCTTCAGGGCCCGTCGTGTGGTCACGAGCAACGCCACGACCACCGCTGCAAACACCGCCAGTGAGACCAGAATGATCTGGGACCACGGATAGACGAGCGTCCGTTGGATGGTGGTGGTGGAGCCACCGAAGATTTGGAAGATGAAGCCAAAGACGTCAAAGAAGCCGTTGAACGACAAGGCAAGACCCACGCCGAGCAAGATACCGAGCGCCATGGAGACCATCACGATGGAGAGAATCTCAAACAGCACGAGGCGAATGATTTGGTTGGGTGAAGCACCAATCGCCTGCAGCACCGCAAGCTCCTTCTGACGTTGACTGAGCACCAACGAGAGGAAAACGAAACTGGAAGCGACCGCAGCGACACTGGCCACCACGAATTGAAGTGAGAGCAACCCCGGAGTTCCGAAAATCAGTCCACCGTTTCGCTCAACTTGCTTGTGGGTGCTCGCCCAGTCTTCGACGCTTGAAACACGAGCATCGGCCGAGATTTTCGAGCCCAAGGCTTCGAGTTGTTCGTCCTCTACACCGCTGACATCAACGATCCATGTCGTTGAGGTGTAGTTGTTGGCTTCGTCGTCGGACACGAGGCTGCGCCAGGCGTTTTCACCGATGATGAGCGCCCCTGAGGCGGTGGCGCTGTTGACGCCAGGAATGTACTCGTGGGTGCCCATGTAATACAGGTCGGTGGTGAACGGTGTCGTGATGACGCGAACCGTGGTGTCGGTGAAGAACAGGCTCTCACCCAACGGAGGCGGGACCAAAGAGGGTCCCGAAACACAGGAGGTCTCGTCGGCGGCTGAACCGTCAGGACAAGTCGCGTTGGTCAAAATGGCCTCTGAAAGGTCGAAGAACCCGAAGGCGCCTTCGAGGTTGGCGTCGGTGAAGTCCGTGCCTTCCAGCGAGCCACCCATGAAGTTCACCAGCACGGTGTTTTGCAAGTTGGCCCCTTGGAAGTTGGCGTACGACAAGTCGGTGTCGACCAAAATCGATTCGCTGAGGTTACTCTGAGCAAAGCTCGTGCCCGAGAAATTGCCGTTTGAAAGGTCAACACGGCTGATGTCGCGCCCGCTGAGGTCTTGGCCGGTCAGATTGAGGCGAGACCAATCGCTGTCCATCAAGAGCGTGTAGGCTGCGAACAAGGCCATGGGGTCGTCTTCTTCTGAACCGCCCGTGGTGAAATTGAATTCGACCTTTTCCCAAACGAACGTGATGGTCTCGGATTTCTCGTCGCCTGGCTTTAGCAGGACATCGTCAAGACGCTTCTCGTCGCCGCCTCGTCCCGAACCTGCCAAATCAAGCGAATAAGCCGAATCCTCTCCTGCGCTGAACCCGCCAGCGGCGTAAGCAGCGAGCGTAGCATCGATGTCTTCTCCGGGCAGGGCTTGTTCACTCCAACGTAAGACGTCCCCGTTGTTGTCAAACAACACGTAGGTCTGGAGCGTGTCGCCCCCGCTGTCGTCTGCCAGGCCGATTTCAGGCACGCTGGTCGCTACCGGCGAAACGCTGGCGCTCGTGAATTCACCCACCAGCGCCAGAAGCGCCGTTTCGTTCATGGGTTGCTCAACGGTGATTTTGAGGTCGGAGCCGACGGTGGCGTCGACCGTTTTCTCGTCCACGAGCGTGCCCGTGTAGCCTTGAACGGCTGCCAAGGTCACGATGGAGAGCGTCAAGAGCATGATGACCGCCAATCGGTTGACAGATTCAGCCGAGCCCGAGCCTTTGAGGCCGCGCTTGACGTCCTTGAGCAAGGGAGTACGCCCGAAGATAACCTGCATGATTTGGGGACCTCTGGCACCGATTCTACCGAGCAAAAGAGCACCGCCAATCCACAACGCAAAGGGTCCGAAGATGTTGATGAGACCCTCAAAGAAGAAGTTCGACACGAGGCCGTCTTCGCTGCCGTTGGCCTCAAGCCATGTATCGCCAACGGCGAGCATACCGAACAGGAAGGCCATCCAGTGAAGCCAGCGCTTCGGCTCGGCGGCTTGGCTGGTCTTTCGCACGCCTTCTTCGATTTCCAATTCAATGAACTGACGGGCACGACTCCGACCAAAGAGGAGGGCCAACCCCAGCGTGGTCACGGCGGTGAAGATGGTGGACCCGACCGAGAGGGTGGGATTCACGTCGAAATCACCGGTTCGGAATTCCATGAAGCCGACCGCCGAGAGGACGATGGGGACGGCAAACATCGCCAACAAGTAGCCAGCAAGCCACGCCACAGAGGACATGACGAAGAGTTCGAGCAAGACCATTCCTTGCAGACTCTGGCCGTCGGCCCCGATGACGCGATGAATACTGACTTCACGGCGACGTTGTTCAAGCGAGAGCACGAGCCCGTAAATCAACACAGAAACGGATAGGAAGACGATGGGGATCATGATGATGTAATCAAAAATCTGAATCAAGCCGAGGAAGATGTTGAGGAAGAGAATGGTTCCGCTGATGATGTCGGTGTAGTAGAGTTCGACCTCTTCGTCGGTGTAGGTGCCGTCCTGAACTTGGGTGCCCAGATTCTCAAGCCATTCTGCGGCATCGGCCGTGGACGATGTTGGGAGTTGCCCTCGGTCGATGGTGGCGCCGAGGTACATGTGGTCGTTGTCCATCAGGATGCTGCGTTGCTCTTCAGTCAGCACTTCCCACGTGGAGAAGATGGGGTTGAACGGGAGGGTGGGGTTGCCAAACGGCCAAGGCTCATAGATGCCCATCACGGTCAAGTTTTCGACGGTCATCCACATGCGGCAGTACATCATCTCGTTGTTTTCAGGCGTGATTTCGCCCGCACAGTTGTCTTCGGTGACCGTTCCCTCAAGAATGGTGGACTCGTCAACAACGTAGGCGAAGGTGAGCGATTCGAGCACGTCACCAACGT
>JASLVM010000076.1 GCA_030741355.1 Candidatus Poseidonia sp.
TGGTACCTGTGAGGTCTGCGGCAGCCGTGCTCGTACCTTGCGTAGCAAAGTCGCCGGTATCGGTTGCACCAAAGTTGCCATCGTCACAGGCAATCAACCACTGAATGGTCGTGGCCGTGACCGGGTCCGAGCCGGGAGCCAGCTCGAAGGTCACGTACAGATCGTTCGTGTTCGTGATGACCACCGACTTGATGGTAATCTTTGATGCCATCATGTCGGTCGTGTCCTCGCCCGTGGTCTGTGCGTTCTGCTGCAGCTTCTCTGCTGTCTGAATAATGACAGCAGCAGCCACTGCTGCGACCAAGATCAGCGCAATGAAGACAATCATTGCACCAATACCGATGGCCGCAACATTGTCGCGGTTTTCGTTTTTCATTTCTTTTTTCATGTTTTTCACCATTTTTGTTTTTTTATCCCCCGCCTCTGCGGGTGGAACGTGATGCGGTCAAAGAGCACCTCCTTGACCGAGGTTGATGCGAAGTGGCATGCGAATGACAGCGACTTCGTCGGGAGCGAGATTGCGGATGAACGGGACTTCCTCGGCGGAAAATCCGGATGGAATCCACGGCGTGAGAAGGACTTCGGAGAGCGGTTCCATCGAACGGTTCTGAACCCGCATGGTGACCGTGATTTCGCCGGAGCGCATCTCGTAAGCAGAGGCCACGGACAGTTTCCGAGTCAGCGGGATGTCTTCGGATGAGAGGCGATAATCAGGCTGAATGTCGAAACGGAGTGGGATGTTGCCGCCCGGGGCGATGATGGGGAGGTCGACGTTGGGCGGATTGGCGGTCCATCCATCTGGAACGGGTGGTTTGAGTCGCAACATCGGCATCGGAATGGGTCCATCGTTGATGATTCGAACGAGCAAGACACCCGTTTCACCACCGGCAGGCCAACGTGTATCCACGCCCATCCAGAAGTGGCGGAACAGGAAGGGGTTGAGCGTTGATGTATTGCCGCCAATCATGTCCTCAAGTAAATCTTCAACCTCATCGGTCGATGCGCGGATATCTCCAATTTCAGCAGCGGCGGTGGCTTCTCGTAATTTGTAGAGAATACGTTCTGCTTCTTCAAGCGAGATGTGCTTGTGAACCAGCAGACGGTGGAGCATGGCAATGCTACGACGAAGGTGCAAAACATCCTCCTCCAATTCCTCAAGCGTGCGCTCGGCTCGCTTGAGCGTCTTCTTGGCTTTCCCGAGTTGATGGAGGCTCAGGTGAACTTTGACCTCGCTGATGTCCATATCCGTCTCGGCAAGGGAAGGGTTCTCGCGTTTGGCGGCCTGCCGAGCGATGCGTTCCAACGTCTGTGAGGCCTCACGAATGCCCTGCTCACGCAAGGCTCGCTCCTCACGCATCACGTCCTCTGGAACTTCCATTCCATCGTCAGTCATCGCGTTCCACCTCCGTTGATGTCGGGGTAATGAGGTTTTGAGCCGGAGGCTTCAGAGGAACCTCTTCGGGCTCGGGAGCGTCTTCCCCGAGAATGGCACTGAAATCAAGACCATCATCAGCAAGGTCGTTCAGAAGTCGCGCGGGGTCTCCGAGGTCGCGCTCGATACGGATGGATTTGATTTCAGCGTCCGTCATGCGACCGTACAAGTTGCCGTACATCTTGTCGGAACGCTTGAGCAGGTACCAAACGCCGATCATGATGACGAAGAAATACGAAGCCATGACCACGAGGTTGTCGGAATCGGTCGACAACTGTGGCGGCAATCCAAGCACGATGGCCAACATGCCCAACACCGGAAGAGAGAGGATGATGGTGAGTTGGCGGCGGCTGTCTTTGAGGGCTTCAAAGTGGTCGGAATAAACGGTTGAGACGCCCTTGCGAGCACGCTGGTAGTCCTCGTGAATCAAACGGAACTCGTCACTGCTCTTCCAGGTCATTCGCCAAATCCAGAGGGCGCAGAGCGCAAGCACGGCCGGACCCCAATATTGGACATTGAAAAGGTGGAAGGCAAATCCAAAGGCGAGGACACCGGTGTATACGCCACCAAGTTGCCATTTTTCTGATTGGCTTGACAATCGAACAAAGATGAAGGAAAGGAGTGCTGCAACAACACAGGCGACGAAGGCGATGGAAAGGTCGGGCGACCAAGACTGAACGGTTTCTCGACCCAACTCTTCACCGGATTCACGTAAAGCTGCAGAACTATCGTCGAGTTCAATATTACCTGGTCCCACATAGCCATAGGTGAGTGTAGCGTCGCAAAGAATCTCTTTCTGGACTTCCCACCAGTCAATGGTGATGGGTTTTACGTTCCATGTGAAGGTGTGTTCTTGGGAGGAATTCAGCAACGGATACGGCAGAGGCGTGCTCAAAATATCCACATCACCGTGGCAGTCTAACGCAGCCGAGATTCCGAGGGCACGGGATGTCCCCTGATTTCGGACGGTGACGGAGTAGGTGGTCTCAACGCCTTCAAGGAAGGCGTCGGGGTCTGAGGGGCCTTGGGCAATGATACCCGGATTGGCAAAGACGGCCAGTTCGTAGGTGAACGTGTCCTCTTCGTAAACGATGTATCCGTTGTTTTCATCGGGATGGTACAAGCGGAAGGTGAGGTCCCAACCGTCTCCAGAGAGAATGTTCGGGGTGTCGGGAGTATCGATGACAAGTTGAATTGGCTCATTTGTAACCCAAGGCTGACGGCTAGGTAGCGTGATTCGAGATTCTGGGCCAAGGGAGGTTGAGCCGCAGTATGCTGACATGTTCAACGGGTAATCCGTGTTGTCAACACGAACTGAAAACGACCATCCGTAAAGCGAAGCGTTCTGGCCAAGATCATCAACATCCAGGAGACGCTCCGCACGACAGAGTTCCAACTCATAGGCGGCAGCGCTTTCGGGACCTGATGGGATGTGGGAATACGTGATGGGCAGCACCTGCTCCCCTTTGTCTTGAGGTGGAGTAACGAAGGTATCGCCTTGCTCAAAGAACCGATTCATTCGAAGTTCAGTGTAATATTCTGCGCTCCCTTGAACCGCTTCTTCCTTTGGTTCAAGGGTGAAAACAAGGTTCGCAGCCAACGTGAGTGGGGGCTTGATTGCGACGCTTCGGACCGTGAAGGTCAACTCTGTTGGAACGCCCCGTTGAAGTAAAATCGAGGACGGAGCCGTCGACTCGACTTCCCAATCCAGACTCGGGGTGGTCAATCCGGCTTGGAAGAGCGCATAGGTGAGGTTGACATCAACGTCCTTGTTGCCCGTGTTGAGAATGGTCACGTCCCATGACCGGCTGATACCACGGTGATAATCCATCGTCGTTGGCCAATCCTCCACCTCCACGATGAACAACGGAGCGACGATGAAGTTGAAACCGTGGACTTCTAACTCCTCTTGGGTTGATGCGTTGAGAACCCGCATTGTCACCGGATAGAGCTCACCGTTCAGCATGCTGTCCTCTCCGCCCAACGCCGGAACCTGAACTTCGATGGAGCCGCTGTAGGATTCGCCGACATTGAGCGTGAGCGGGATGCTGGCTGGCGTAACGGTCCAATTTCTGAAAACGCTGGTCTCGATGACGATGTTTTCGACGAGGTTTCCGTTGTTGACCACGGAGAAATCGACCGTTTGCGTCTCGCCAGGAATGACGCCAATCTGATCGATGGTGCTTACCACAACGCCGTGCTGCTCGCTGATATTGGCGAGGATATTGGCGGAGAGGTTGAGCCCTGAATCAGCGTTGGAGACCCAGACGGTGGCGTAATAGTTTGCAGCGGCCAGGG
>JASLVM010000077.1 GCA_030741355.1 Candidatus Poseidonia sp.
CACCTCAGTGTGCAGCCTCGTTGAGGTTGGTAACACCGACGACCAAGTTTGGTCCGTTGGTGATGGTGTGACCGTTGTTGAGAACGGCCAAGAGCTCTGCTCTGGTAGCTGTTCCATCGACGTCACCGTCACGGACACCCGTGAAGGTAAGACCATCGACACCACCAACGGCGTCGTTGCTGAGTGATTTCAATCACTGAGTAGCCACTCATTCCAGGTCTCTGACCTGTACAACGCGCCTCCGGCGGCCAAGGCCGTCGGAGGGGCCTTTTTCTTCAAACTTCAACATCCAACATACGTTCACGTACGTCGGCGTGTTGTTCCCACTGATGCAAGGAACGACCACGAGCCGTTATGACGAGTGAGCGTCCCAGCAGTTCCATGCTGGCAAACCACTGACCGATGAGCGAAAGCGGTCCGCTGGATTTCCCCTGTCGACTGCGCCACCACAACGCTGCACACACCGTCTCCAGGACGGTGAAGCCGAGATGGAGGCTGTTGGCGAGCGTGAACGTCGCCGGCCATCCATAGAGCACGATGAAGCCCCAGCGAAGAATGGCGCTGGTCGTGGCGACGGTCAGGGCCAGCGGCGCAACGATGTGAAAGTGGTGCTGTCGTCGGAAAATACGGCCAAAGAGCCCTTGACTACGAGCCGTGGCTTGCTTTCGTTGACGCGTGAGCAAGCGCTGCAATCCCTGCGCCCTTCGGATTTTTTGGCGGCGCTGTCCTTTGATGGTGCTGGGTGCGGCATCGACGAATTGAGCGAGTGGATCGGTCAAGGTTCGCCAACCTCGACAGCGAATGGAGGTGGCGATTTGTGCATCGTCGGCGTTGGCGCTTGGATTGAGGTCGTCAATGGCCAGGCATGAAGGACGCCACATCATGCACGACCCTTCGAGGAACGGCGTGCTGTCAACCATGGATTCGGCCAACCGCATGGCTTCCCAAGCCGTCCTGTGCATGTTCTCGTCATGGCGAGCCCCTTCCCGGTTTGGCACGGCACCCACGGCGCCCACCATCGGGTCGGCAAACCACTGCATCATGCGATGCAGGCACCCTTGCTCGAGCATGGCGTCAGCATCGGTCATGCAAACGAGCCCTTCGGCGTGCTGCCCGAGATGCTTCAGGGCCTTGACCACCGCCGCTGTCTTCCCTTGACGCGTGTCCATGCGAAGCAGGGCAACCTCAAGAAACGCATCTGGATGGGCGTCGAGCCAAGCTTCAACGCATTCCACGGTCGCATCGGTCGATGCCGAATCGATGAGAAGCAGACTCATCGGAAATTTTTGTGCAGCAAGATTGTCCAATTTTTTCTCAATGATACGCTCTTCGTTCCACACCGGGAGCAGCACGGTCAGGTGTTCGTTGTGATTCGTCCCCTTCGGTACGTGTTGTCGCCGGTGATCACGGTCCCAACGGTACATGTCCCACCGATGGAGAACAAAGGGCGCCAACGCCACGGAAAGCGCAGCACCCTCGATGGCGGCAGGAACCACGACCATGCAAGGATAGGCCAATGTCCTGCTCTTATGTCCTCTCCATTGCAACAACCCTACGAACCGAATTTGCCGACCCTTTCTTGACGGCGAGCGGTGTGCGCTAACCATGCGCAAGGTGTTGCATGTGGGCCCTTGCGATACACCGGGGGGGATGGCGACCGTCATGCACACCCTCGCTGAATTCCCGCCCGAAGGCTGGGAAGCCGAACTCCTCGCCTCGCATGCTCCCGGTGGTTTGTGGGCAAAATGGCGGGCGTATCGGCGAGCTCGACGTGAACTCAAGCGACGATGCAGCGACCCCGCGCTTCGCCCGGATGTGGTTCATGTGCACACGGCGGCTGACTGGTCGTGGCGGAGGAAATCACGCCTCGTCAGCCTGGTCAGAAATCACGGTGTTTCCGTCGTTGTTCACCTGCACTCAGGACAATTTGATGCATGGTTGTCCAAAGGCGGGGTGCAACGACAGAAACAGGTATGTTCGATCTTGGAAGATGAAGGAGTCCAAGGAGTCGTTTTATCATCGGCTTGGCATGAGCGTCTTTCCCCAATCATCGGGTCGCTTGAGGTGGTCAACAACCCATTGCCTCAGATGCTTCGCCCCCCCATCGTTGAGCGAGAAGGACAACACCTGCTTCTCTTGGGACGCAATGACCCTGTGAAGGGGCATGCTTTCGCCATCAAACTTGCTGAAGCCTTACGCCCTTCTTTCCCTGAACTTCGATTAACAATGACCGGTGTTTCTCAATCAGCACATCCATGGGTTAACGCGCAAGGTTGGGTTTCAGAAGAAGAGAAGATGTCGTTCTTGGCCATGGCTTCGGTATTGCTCATCCCATCTGCATTTGAAGGCCAACCCGTAGTGGCTTTAGAGGCGCTTTCAGCAGGGTTGCCTGTTTGCGCAAGTGACCGCGTGATGGGGTTACCTGACCTCGTTGCCAAGGCCCCCTTCAATGATATTGAGGCATGGGTTGGCGCCGTATCCAATCTACTCCAAAATCCTCCAAAACCAACGGCATTGGCCGCGTCGGTGGAATCCTACGGGATATCTGAGGTTCAACGACGTTGGAAAACCCTCTATGAATCCCTTTGAACAAGGTCATTGAGTTTCTCGATGAGCAAAGAGGTCGACCGATTCCAACTCAAGTTCGTCTCTGCGTAGAGGCGGGGTCCCTCTGATACTTGCCCCCGGCCGCTCATGCATTCTCGAATGAAGTCCAATCCATCAATGTGGAAGTCTTCTTGCTGAACCAACCGAAACCAATCACTCTCGACATTCCTCAGGGCATGGCCATCATGGTCAATGCCAAACACCGCCAGTCCGGACGCCAAGTATTCGCTGCGCTTGAGCGGGCTTGCCAACCGCCAAACACGGCGATTGGGCATGGGCAGGAGACCGAGGTGGCAGGTTGCGAGGTGTTGGGCCAGTTGGTCTTGCGGCATTGAGGGATGAACCTTGAGAAATTCATGGGTTTGTGCCACGTCCACAAGAGCAGATTCGAGATTACCTTCGCCGATGAGCATCAGATCGACCTCAAATCCCTCAAGCCGTGCTTTTTGCGCCAACATCACGCAGGCCAGGACGCCTCGATGGCGGTCGAGACGCCCGTGGTAGACCATGGTGAACGTGGAGCGTTTTTCCCCGGGTTTAAATCGTTCCAAATCCACACCGGCTTGAAGCACTGTGGTCCGCTGATGCCCGGTTTTTCGGGCAACAAAGTCTTGGTGTGCAGGGGAGACCACGAAACCCTCCGCATCAACTTGCTTTGCTTTTCGCCACGCAGATGACCACGGGCGCCACTGCAAACGACTCAACAGTCCCGCATCAGCAGGTGGGCTGCGGTCCATCAGCGCCCATGGGATGCCCTTGCTTTCTAACACCGAAACAACCTGACGGGCCACCCGCCACTCAACCACGGCCACCGTTGAATCCCCATCGATGCTTCTGTTCGACAGCCAAACGCCCATGGCCTTCCCAAGAGTCTTGGCTTGGAAACCTCGCCGAGCGTTGGTCGGGAGGGAAACATGCGTGAAG
>JASLVM010000078.1 GCA_030741355.1 Candidatus Poseidonia sp.
CATCGACTGAGATAGGCCACGACGATGCCAATCAACACAATGCCCATGGCGGCGGGAACCAAGCGCTGTTGCACCTTGATGGCCGAAGCCTTCGCATCGAGAACACGCTGCGCGCCTTCTTTTTTCCCAGCCATGTTTGAGGGAGGTGGCTTCTCAAGGTGAAGGTGCCGCTTCTTCAGCCAACCAAGCATTCACTTCGGCAAAGGTATCGGTCAAGTTGTGGTCAGATCCGGAACCCTCGTTGACAAGCACGCTGTCCCGCATGGTGAAATGGCCGCGGGGTTGAGAGATCAAATGCTGAAGGAGATTGCTCATCGCCTGTTGCATGTTGGCTGTTTGTTCAACCTGCATGTTGAGCAACCGTTCCATGCTGTCAAAGACGACATCGTTTCGCTCATGTCTTGCCTCAAGAGCGTTTGAGGCGGCCGTCATCGCTTCCTCTTGCCGCTTGAGCAATTCCCGGGCGGCTGGACTTCCAACCGCATCCCTTCGGTGCAGTTCTTCGATGGCGTTGTTCAGCTCCAGGTGTCTTCTGGTCAGGGCTCGCTCCAATTCCTCAACTTGTCGGTTAGCGGCGCCTAACTGGTCGGACAGGAGGCGCCCGTCCCGATGCATGCGTCGAAGTTCCGCGCCGTGATGGGTCGATTCGGAGAGAAACGCGACCACGATGGCGAGAGCCAGCGCCTTTCCTGGATTGACCATCAACGCGGTGGCTGAAAACCATGCTATACTTCCCCAAAACACCGAACGAAGAATTCCCATGAGGTAACATGGGGGTGCATCCAATAAAGTCGGTTGTTGGGACTGCTCAGGGCTCCCTCATGCAGGAAGGAGAATGAAACAGTCGTCATCCACCTCGAGAACCAGGCCGGTGGTCAAGAGATGGTCGAGCGCTTCGTCGGTCTCGTGATCTTCTATGTTGGAGCCGCGCGTGTGGTCAAAAATTGCTTGAAGTGTGGCGACGGGTTCGCCTTTGGCCAACTCCTGTTCAATGCACATCACGACGCACTGGCAAGCGATGGCCAAGAGGGGGTCGTCGGTGTTGGCATGCGGTAAAAGGTCAAGGAAAATATTCGACGGGTGGTGTTCCTCGGCATTGACTTGCTTGTCATTGGGTTCTTCGGTGGCGCGCTCACCCAGACCACGTAGAGCATGTGGCTCGTTGAGGTCAAAGCAATCGAACAGATTTCGTTGGAGCGGGTCATCGCTCTCTTGTACGGTCGTTTCCACCGGCTCCAAGCGACGCCCCAAGTCATCGAGTCGTTGCATTCGCTGGTCGATCATCACCTTCTCTCTCAAGAGGTCAATCGCCAGCAAGTCCATGGCCATGTTCGCTTGTTCGACCAACCAATCATGGACGTTCCAGTTGGGATTCACGCCAAGCATGGTGTCGGCGAGTTGGCGCACTTCCGATGGCAAATCCTCGAGCGAAACACGCCGTTCCTGGCTGTTTTTGTGCTCGTCTGCCATGGTGTTTCTTCTCACATGACAGCCTATGAAGCATCCCCTTGCTCAACAATAAGAACGCTCGTTTTCACATGTTTTTCAGCGTTCTTCACTTGGGACGGTCTCGATTTTCTCCACCGATGTTTCGTTCGATGGAAAGGGTCGCGTTCATGTAGAAGCGCCATGTGCGAGGAGGCATGAGTGACCATCGCATCACGGTTCTGCCAGGCGACGGGACGGGTCGAGAAGTTGCCCTCGAAGCGCAACGCATTCTCGATACCATCCAAGAGCACTCCAATCACGGTTTCACACAGACGGTCATTGCCTGTGGGGGAGAACACTACAAGGCCACGGGCGAAGAGTGGGCTGAGGGTTCATTCGATTTCTGTAAGAACGATACGGACGCTATTTTTCTCGGCGCCATTGGCTACCCCGGCGCCCGCCTGCCCAACGGTGACCTCGCTGGAGGGTCGGTCATCCTGGGTCTCCGAAGCGGTCTGGACCTCTATGCAAATGTTCGTCCGATCAAACTCTACGAAGGCGTTCCGCACAAAATCCATGGTGGGTTCCGTCAAATCTGGGAACCCGGCATGGTCGACATGACCATTCTTCGTGAAAACACCGAAGGCCTTTACCACGCATTGCTTCGACGTTCGGCCGACCGAGCTCAGGGCCGCGTTGAATACGAGCCGGAGCCCATGACCTTCCCTGGATTGGACGGCGAAGTCGCTTACGACCCTCGCCCCATCTCAAGAAACGGTTCAGAACGGTTGATTCGAATGGGTTTTGAAATCGCTGAGACCCGCAACGGCGCTCCATCTGACGGCGTTCGTCGTGTGTCGTGCATCGACAAGTCCAACGTCACCCGAGGGTGCCAACTTTTCCGCTCCACCTTTGACGATGTTGCTTCCGAATATCCGGGCACTGAAGCCGACTATGGCTACATTGACGCCTTCATGCAGTGGATCACCCGTTCGCCAGAACACTACGATACCGTCGTCACCTCAAACATGTTTGGCGACATTTCCACCGACCTCGGCGCCGTTCTTCAAGGCGGCATGGGCATGGCTGCTTCCGGGAACATCGGGGACGACCACGCTTTCTTCGAACCGGTCCACGGCTCCGCACCAAAACATGCTGGTCAAAACAAAGTCAACCCCATCGCTTCCATCAATTCCATCCAGATGATGATGGATTACTTGGGACGAAAGAACAACGACGACGATCTCGTTGCTATCGGGCGCCTCATCGATGAGAGCGTGGCTGACCACCTCAAGGCGGGCAACATGCTCACCTATGACTTGGGCGGCACCGCATCGTGTTCGGCGGTTGGCGAAAGCATCGCTGAACGTCTTGCGGCGAAACTCAAGGAACGTTGAGCACTGCAAAGGGGGGCCCTCTGATTTTTCATGTTCAATGCGACAAATCAGAACTTGGTTTCAACTCGTTCATTCTCTTCACAATCCGCTTAACATTCCATCCCTTTGGTATGTCAAAATCCTGCTTTATCACATCTCTAAATTTCCTAGGATTGCCTTTTTTACTTTCGAATTCTGTGATTGCTTTACGTAGTGAAGAGTAAGAGGCCTT
>JASLVM010000079.1 GCA_030741355.1 Candidatus Poseidonia sp.
TGGGTGCACTTGTTTGCTTGTACATGCCCTTTTGGCGTGGGCCCTTTGGCTTTGGACAACTCGTCTTGCAGACGCCTGCCATTTTGGCTCTCATCACCCTCAACGGCCCCTTGTACAAGGGCGAGGATGCCTTGGTTGCCGGACGAATCCGGGCATCGATGCTGCTCGGCTTGATTGGTTTCGTTGTGGCTGGTTCGCTTTGATCAAACCAAGCCCATGAATTCGCCCATGGCGTCCCACGCACTGCGGTTGATGAGGTAGGTCATCAAGGACATCTGTGCCCACATTCTGTTTTCGGCTTGGTCGAACACGATGCTCTGTTCATGGTCCATGACCCAATCCGTGACTTCTTCGCCTCGATGTGCGGGTAGACAGTGCATAAAGGACCAGTTGTCCTCCATGTGAGCCACCATTTCTTCGTTGACTTGGTAGCCATCAAAGGCCTCCATTTTGTCGGTCATGTGCTCCTCTCCCATGGAAATGAACACGTCGGTGTAGACCACGTGAGCGCCTGAAACGGCTTCAACAGGGTCCGTGGTATGAACGACCGTGCTGCCGTTCACTTCGGCATAGGCCTTGGTTCGCTCTACCACGTCTTCGGCCGGTTCATAGCCCTCTGGGCATGCGTATCGTACATTGATGCCGAGCATGGCACACGCTAACATCAAATCGTGCAAGACGTTGTTTCCATCACCGACCCAAGCGACGGTCAATCCTTCGGTGTCATCATGGTGTTCCATCACCGTCATCAAGTCGGCGGCTGCCTGACAGGGGTGGTGCTTGGCGGAGAGCGCGTTGATCACCGGTACGGTGGCGTGCTGAGCCAGTTCTTCCACATCGCTATGAGCAAAACATCGATACGTCATGCCGCCCAAGAAACGGGAGAGAACTTGGGAAGTGTCGCCGACGGTTTCGGATTTACCGAGTTGGATGTCGTTCTTCAGCAAGGTCAGGGCGCTGCCGCCGAGCCGTTGAACCCCGACTTCGAAAGAGACGCGGGTTCGTGTTGAAGGTTTTTCGTAAATGGAACCGATGGCCAAGGTATCGAGTGGAAGAAAATTCAGAGCCACGTCATCGCCCTGTTTCCAAAGTCGCTTGAATTCAATCGCCCACTTGAGAATGCCCTCAAAGTCGTCATCCACATCATCAATGGCCAGAAGGTGTTGTACCATGCCATTTCCACCACAAGGCGGCTTCTAAGCGTTGTGCGCTCAGTTCTTTTCGTGCTCGATGTCCGCTGCGAAGCCATCACGTGCATCGCTCATGCCACCGAACAGGGCTTGTGCAAAGGTCAGAATGTCGGCAAGACCTTCTTCAAGTTCTGACGAAAGCGGCGTAAGCCCTGGAGCTTGTGAGAATTCCTGCATCATGCGAAGTTGGTTGATGGCAAACTCAGTTCGCTGGCCACCAGCCTCGTCGTAGAGGGCCAGTTCAAGGATTTCAAGACGCTCTGACCACTCAAGAATTTGGTCCAGTTCTTCGGGTTCAAGCAGGTCGGATTTTGAGAGGAAATTCTTGGTTGGTAGGCCCAGGCGAAATTCCACGATGGAGGAAAGGAGCATCTGAGAAACAAAGCCAGACGGGGAGCGAGACAGCATGGGGTCGAACAGGTAAATGATCGCCGATTGTTCACGGCCGAGGGTTTCGATGAGGTGGTTGCTGGCCTCGCGGAAGGCGAAGAGTTCCACCTGCCCGGGTGTATCAACGATCATGATTTCACCCGAAAGGCTGTGGAGTTGGTCCGCTACTTCGCCGGCTTGTGCTGCCAAAAGGTCGGCCGCAAGAATTTGTGCGCCGTTGGGGCCAAGGTCATACTCGTCCATCACTTCAGTCAGTGAAATAAGGTCGCGAACGTCAAATTCAGCGTCGTAATGCACCCGTTCTGCTCCAGGGTCAAGATTGACAGCGATGACTTCGGTCTCAAGAAATCGAGACCAACGCTGGAATGATGTTACAAGCGATGATTTTCCTGCCCCTGCCGTGCCGACCACGAAAAGAACAGGTGGGGAACTGTTGTCCATACCGACCATGTGGTCCCGTCTGGACGACCCTACAAGAAACCTCCTTTCATCATGGCATCTATGGGCGTGGTCGTGGTCTCGTGGTCAAATCATCATTGGAGAATGGTTATGTGCTCAACATGTATCCAACAACTCGTCGCACCCGAGCGATGCTGAGGAATTTACGATGAGCGATGAGAAACCCCCCATGCCTCCCGGCCTACCACCCATGCCACCCATGCCCCCCGGCGAAGCCCCGCCTGCGCCCCCGGGTATGCCACCCATGCCACCCATGCCGCCCATGGCCGATGCTCCTCCAGCCCCTCCTGAGATGCCACCCATGCCGCCCATGCCGCCCATGACCGATGCACCTCCTGCTCCTCCTGAGATGCCGCCCATGCCACCGATGCCTGACGCACCTCCAGCTCCTCCTGAGATGCCGCCCATGCCACCAATGCCCGATGCGCCTCCAGCTCCTCCCGAGATGCCGCCCATGCCACCGATGCCCGATGCACCTCCAGCTCCTCCCGAGATGCCACCGATGCCTCCCATGCCCGAAGCACCTGCTGCAGACCCTCTGATGGACCCGCTTGCGGCGCCTCCAGCTCCTCCGGAGATGCCGCCGATGCCTCCCATGCCCGAAGCACCTGCTGCAGACCCTCTGATGGACCCGCTTGCAGCGCCTCCTGCTCC
>JASLVM010000007.1 GCA_030741355.1 Candidatus Poseidonia sp.
CGGGTAAAAAGGACCCTGCTCGAGCAAGGGAATTGTTGAAACTCGTCGGCTTGGAAGCTGAAGTTGACCGCTTTCCCGGTGAAATCAGCGGGGGCCAGCAGCAGCGAGTGGCCATTGCTCGGAGCATTGCAAAGCGCCCAACCCTCTTGCTGGGCGATGAACTCACCGGCAACCTTGATACCGAAACCTCAAACAAAGTGATGGAGGCTTTGGTGAGTGCTTGCAAGCAAGAAAACATCACTTCAGTGTTCGTCACACACGACGAAGGCTTGGTGAAATATGCAACCAGAGTGATTCGAATTGACAGTGGAAAAATCGTCTCAGACGAACAAACCAACAACGATTCTTCGGAGTGAGGTTTTGCGATGTCTGCTCTCTTGAACAAACGCTTGGCTCGAAGCCTATGGCGGACCAAATTACGGCTTTTGGCCGTCGTGTTGATGGTGTTTGTTGGCGTCTTTGCTGGCATCACCTTTGGAGGCTATGCTCACAACCTCGGAGGCATGTATGAGACCATGCAAGCCGACGATGAAAACGGAGCGAATCTCGCTGATGTTTGGATCGACAATCGTAGCGCTCTTTGGACGCCAGAAGAAGTCAATTCATTTTGTTCTGCTTTGGAAACGGCATGGGATGCTTCCACTGTTTCTCAATCGCTTGACACTTGTGAAGGTCGAGCTGTAACACAAGGTGCGATGTTCCACACGAACGATTCAGGCGAGCACATCGTGAACGCACTCTGGCACGGCATCGCTGACGGTGCCAACGCCGACCGAGTCTGGATGCCAGAAGGCCATTCTGAAGGCCGGACTGCCGTGGCTGCCGATGAGATTGTCATCGATGCTCACGTAACCGAAGCCCTTGACCTCAGTGTAGGGGATACGGTGACCATCGGGGCTGGAAACGCAACGGCTGAGTTTACACTGGTCGGCACGGGATACCATCCGTTGCACGTCATCATGGCACCCGAGGGCGAATTGTTTCCGGCCGAGCCCGGTCAATTCGTGGTAGGCTATCTCTCAGATGCAGGCATGGCTCGCCTCACTGGCGAGGTCATCGGCACGAGCAACACGATTCTGCTTGATGTCGAAGGAACGCCATCCTTTGATTTGCCTGATACCAGCGAGTACGAAGGCGATGAGATTGACGCTGTGAAAGGGCTTGTTGATACAGCACTTGCCGAAGCAGCGTTGGACGCCCGAGTTCGAGATCGTGGACAAAACGAACCCGTTGAAGTCATGCGACAGGATTTGGAAGGAACAAAGCGAACGACCGTCCCCTTCACCGTCATGATCGCCTCAATTGCTGCGATTACCATTGTTCTCAGCCTTCAGCGCCTGGTTCAAAGTCAGGCCAAAGAAATCGCAGTGCTACGAACATTAGGCGTCAAACGCTCTTCGCTCATGACGGGGTACCTCATCGCTCCGTTGGCGATTGGTGGCATCGGTTGTGCTCTTGGGGCGTTGGCAGGACCCAGCGGCATGAACGGAATGTTGGACTTCTACCAAGACTTGGTTGGTGTTCCGATTGTGGAACGCACCGTTCCATCGTCCGTGGTCGCCACCGTCATCGGTTCAACCATGATCGTCGTGTTCTTTTCGGGCGCCTTCCCTGCATGGAAGGCCAGTCGCCTCGACCCATTGGCCGTGTTAAGCGGTCAAAACGAGATGCGAGTTGGTTCGAACCTGCTTCGAAAACTCACCTCGTGGATGCCAACAACGCTTGGCCTCTCCATTCGTTCAAGCGTTCGAAAACCCATTCGTCTGACCATGACCTTTGTCGCTGTTGGCATTTCTCTCATGTTGTTTGGCTCGATTCAAATGATGTCAGTTGGCTTACAAGATACGATGGTCGGAGGGCTTGAGGATGACCAGACCTGGGATGCGCAAGTCTACATCATGCCGGATGGGGAACAATCGGTGGTGGATTGGGCGGACAACAAAGCGGCCAAGTATGAAATGCTCATCGAAATGCCCCTCGGTTCCGTTGCTGACGCTGATGACATACAACGAACATTCACCCTCGTAGGTCTTGATTCATTCGAACGTGGTATGCGCGATGTCTCTCTTCTGGAGGGTGATGCGCCTGTGGGCAAGACCACGGTTCCACAGGTCATGATGGATGAAGGAAGCATGACGTTCCTTGGTTGGAGCGTTGGCGAGCGCCACACCGTCAATCTCAACGGAGCCGAAACCGAAGTTGAAATTACGGGAACAACGGTCGCAGAACTGGCGAGAACGATGTATTTCCTGCGGGAAGATTTGGGTGAGATTTTAGGCGTCAATGCTACTTCCATCTACCTTGAACTCCCAGAAGATGTCGAGGTAGATTCTGCACTAGGTGAGGTGTCGTTGGGCATTGTGGAAAGACAAACACTCCTCAATGGCATCAACAGTTTGCTCGACCAGCAAACCCAGGTTTTCCAGACGATGATGTACCTCGGACTGTTGTTTACGGTTGTTGTCATGTTCAATACGATGATCATGAACGTCGCTGAACGCGACTTTGAACTGGCAACCTTACGGGTTCTTGGTGCATCGACGCTCAGTCTTGGAACAATGCTTCTGTTTGAGAGCCTGCTCATTGGCATCATCGGTGGCATTGTGGGTGTTTTGTTTGCGTATGGAGGGGCCGTGGGGTTAGCTGCCTCGTTCTCATCTTGGCAATTCTTTGTGCCGGTGAACATTGTTCCAAGCGTGGCATGGCAACTCATGAGTGGAGTCATCATCATCGCCGCAGCCATGACACCGTTTGGCGTATGGCGACTGCGTCGGATGGATTTGGTTGAGAAAGTCA
Source organism: Candidatus Poseidonia sp. (assembly GCA_030741355.1). Classification (GTDB taxonomy): domain Archaea; phylum Thermoplasmatota; class Poseidoniia; order Poseidoniales; family Poseidoniaceae; genus Poseidonia. Next base: position 2,797 of record JASLVM010000007.1, read on the forward strand.
AGGACCTTTCTCAGTGAAGCGATTCATTCATGGGGCGACTCCCCCTGCTTGTTTCCATGGTGGAACTTCCAGAACCCGGGCTTCGCATCAAAGCGAGTGTTTCCACCCACAACGAAACGGTGGAACATGTTGGCCTCGTGCTGCCACCGGCCGCTCCAAAACACGTCTCCATCAAATTGGACAACGGCTACAACGTTTCCTATCCTGCCGAAGCCGTGCAAGACTGGGAAGAACTCGACCCGCTTCAGCCCCCTGCCAGCGGCGAACTTCATCGGCCAGAGGAAAATGATGCCCTGCCCAGAGTGCGACTCATCCACACAGGTGGAACCATTGCATCCAAAGTGGACTACGCCACAGGCGCCGTCGAAGCCAAATTCGAACCTGAGGAAATGCTCGATGCTATACCCGAACTCGCACAAATCGCTCGTTTGGATGCCGTCAAAATTGGCAACATGTTCAGCGATGACATTCGACCAAAACATTGGAACATCATGGCCAACGCTTGCGCCGATGCTTTTGCAGACGGTTGCCGGGGGGTGGTCATCGCTCACGGCACCGATACCCTTCACATCACCTCATCAGCGTTGAACTTCGCCTTTGCTGGCAAAGGAACACGCCCCGCTGGCCCCATCGTCATGGTGGGCTCCCAGCGCTCAAGCGACCGAGGCTCGTCCGACGCCACGGAGAATCTGCTGGCGGCTGTTCATTGGGCGGCCACCGGCCCGCTCCCCATCGGTGATGCCGGCGATGCGGTCTCGCTCGTGATGCACGACGCTCAAAGCGATGGCGTGATGGCCGTTCATTCGGGCCTTGCAGTTCGCAAAATGCACTCCACTCGGAGAGATGCCTTTCAAGCCGTGAACGGGCAACCGATCGCAAGAGTCACAATCTCACCAGACGGATTCACGACCACGTGGCTGCCGTGGTATGAGAAGGCTCGAGAAGAAGCGGATGAACGACCGGTGGCCGGGCGACCCACGTCCTATGAACCCGGACAACGCTTCGCCCAATTCATCGCAGGCCCATGGCTCTACGCCGAACAAATCGAAGCCGTGGTGAACACCGGCGTCCAAGGCGTCATCATTCACGGCACGGGTCTTGGCCATCTTCCCATCGATGACCCGCAGAACGATGCGCCGGAAAACGCCCTCTTGTGGCGGGCCCTCACGAGATGCGTGAACAGGGAATTGCCGGTGTTGATCGTGAACCAATGCATTCACGGCCCGGTCGATATGAACGTCTACTCCAAAGGTCGCAAACAGCAGGCGATGGGGCTCTTGGGCCATGGCATCACCTCAACTCCAGAAGCCATGACGGCCAAGTTGCACTGGGTGCTTTCTCAAAACTTGGACATCAAAAAGGCCCTTGCCTCAAACCTGTGCGGAGAACACCGCGAGACCTTGTGGGAATGAGCGTTTGAATCAAAAACCGAGTCGGATGTGATTGAACCGTGGACAACCAAGTCAACGATGCTTTGGAAGACCTCCGTGCGAAGCGTGAAAACGCTCGCCTAGGCGGTGGCTTGAAGCGTCAGGAATCCATTCGTTCAAGCGGTCGAGGAACCGCTCGAGACCGTATTGGCCTCCTTTTGGACGAAGGTTCCTTCCTCGAGGTTGACGCCTTCGTCACGCACCGAACCGATGACCACAACATGTTCCTCCACCAAACCCTGGGCGACGGTGTGGTCGCCGGCCAAGGCACCGTTGAAGGCCGTCGAGTGTATTGTTTCGCTCAAGATTTTAGCGTCCACGGCGGAAGCATGGGGGAAATGCACGCTCTAAAAATCGCCAAAATCGTTGAGATGGCTGAACGGGCAAAAGCCCCGCTTATCGCCATGTGGGACGGAGGCGGTCAACGCGCCCACGATGGCGTCAATGCATTGGCAGGAACAGGAGAGATGCTCGACCGGCTGGTGCAGTGCAGTGGACGCATACCGATGATCAGTGTCGTCCTTGGCCCCGTAGTCGGGGTTTCTGCCTTGGCAGCCTCCCTCTCCGACTTCACCATTCTGGGCGAGGAGCACGGCCAACTCTTCCTCTCGTCCCCTCTTGAAACGCCGGAGGTCATCAACGGCGAAGTGGACGCTGCTGGCTTAGGCGGCGCTAACCTCCACGCTTCCCGTTCCGGTATTGCTTCCTTGATTGCTGACGACGAAGAGGACGCTTGTGAATTGGCAGCGACACTTCTTTCCTATCTTCCCGACCACAACATGGCCGAAGCGCCGGTGTTGGCCACGGGCGACCCCATGACGCGATTGAACGACACCCTGCAAGACATTGTACCCGACAACCCCAACAAACCCTACGACATGGTCAGCGTGGTCGAAGAAGTCGTTGACGACGGGGTGTTCATGGAATTGTTCCCTGCTTACGCCGATAACATCATCATCGGTTTTGCCCGAATGAACGGTTCAACCGTTGGCGTCATCGGTAACCAACCCAAAGTGCTCGCAGGTTGTCTTGACATCGACGCCTCCATCAAAGCGGCACGATTCATTCGTACCTGTGACGCGTTCAACATCCCACTTCTGACCTTCGAGGATGTCCCTGGCTTCCTCCCTGGTGTTGTTCAAGAGTGGGGCGGCATCATCCGACACGGAGCGAAGTTGCTGTTCGCCTACGCTGAAGCCACCGTTCCCAAACTCACCCTCGTCACTCGCAAAGCCTACGGTGGAGCCTATCTCGCCATGTCTTGCAAGCACTTGCAAAGCGATTACAACGTGGCTTGGCCGACGGCAGAACTCGCCGTTATGGGTGCAGAGGGTGCGGTCAACATCATTCACAGGAGAGAGATTGGAGCGGTCCCTGATGAAGAAAAAGAAGGCGTCCGACAACGACTCGTTGACGAATACAAGGCCAAGTTCGGCGACCCCTATGTTGCAGCACGCAACGGCTGGTTGGATGACGTCATTGAACCGCAGGAGAGTCGCCTCAGGCTGTGCCGCGCCCTGAACATTTTGAAATCGAAGCGAGAATGGTCGCCACCGAAGAAACACGGAAACATTCCGTTGTGATCATTTCAACCGGTTCGCTCTTGCCAAGAGCCCCCCGCCACCGGTCGATTCCTCCGTTGAGTCGTCCTGAACCACCGCAGGCATGACGTCCTCGACGGAGTCGTTACGCTGTCGCAAGAACAAAACAGCGACGAGGGCCACGAGGAGGCCAACGCCGGCGCCTGCGAGAACCACGCTGCTCAGACCGCCCGTCTCGTCTCCTGAAGGACCGCTTTGGTCCCCGTTCGTGTTGTTGGCCAACGAGGGGTCAAACACCGTTGTTGCCAAGACGCTCCGGTCCAAATCCGAATCGTAGATTTCAAGCTGAATGTAGACCGATGCGGCGGCGGCGTTGATGGGAAGAAGCGTCACGCACTGGAAGACACCGCTGGAACTGCTCAGACACGAATGGTTCACCGCCACGTTCACGTTGTCAACGGAAACATTGGCATCGGTGTTCACCACCCCATCCACGTCCACCACAGACCAGTACATGTTCGCGGTTGACCCACCGAGGGATTGAACCGAATCAATGTTGACAAACGGGAGGTCGGGCACAGGCTCAACGATGAGTGACAGGGAAGCGCTGTGGGCCGATGAGCCATCGGATACATTCAGCCAGACCTCATCGATCACACCGAAGAAATCCGTCCTTGGCGTGAACATCATCGACCCGTTGACCTGCGACACCGAGATATCGGCCCCACCCCCTTCGAACGTCCAGGACAAACCGTCCCCGTCAACATCGTAGGCCATCGCTTCCAAATCAAGCGTCATGGTTTCGTCCTCAAGCAGGGTCAGATTGCTCCACGCACTGTTGTTGATGAGGACCGGGTCGTCCACCGGGTTGACCACCACCGGTATCTCCAGCATCAACGAGGGGTTCACACCATCTGAAACCAAGAGTTGCAAAACGGTGGCTCCGTGCTGGTTTGGCAACGGTGTGATGGTGATTTGTTCGCCTTCAATGCTGTAGCGCACCGGTGACTGCGTCCCGCTCTTCTCATCATCAATTCGAACATCCAATTCTTCGCCCTCTGGGTCGGAGACCACCTGAAGAACATTGTAGGCGAGACTCGGGCCGTCTTCGTCCATCTCCTGAATCGGGACGGTTCCATCCTTGACCGGTGGGTCGTCAACGGGGGTGAGAACAACACGGAGTTGCGTTGTTGCTTCGTCAACGGTCAAGCCATCGCTTCGTAAAACGAGGTCCAACTTGCACTCGCCCAGCCATTCCTCGTCAAGGGCGTGAGTGACGGTAAGCGACAGCCCATCTTCAGCAAGGCTCAATCCGAAATGGTCGGCGTCGGGGTCTGAAAGGGATGCGTCCACCACGCGAACGGGTTGGCCGTCAGGGTCAACAGCGATACTTGAGGTGTTGATGGCCTTCTCCCCACGTTGGGCGAGGTAAATCACTGGCTTGGGCGAAACGAGTTCAATGGGTGTGTTCTCCCTCAAGACGGTCGTGGTGAAGATGCTGGGCGCGCCCTCCACCTCCACTCGCAACCATGCTTTCTGTAGGCCAGGAGCGACCGGTGCCATCGGATATTGACACCCTGCAGTACCGTTGGGTGATAACGAAGGCGTTGTTTCCCACGGCCCGTTGAACCAACCGCAGGTGATGTTTACATCCCACCCCGCAGGTAATTCAGAGAAGTTGGTGCCGTCGCGAAGCGTCCATCCAAGTTGGACCTCAAGGGCCTGTGTTCCATTGACCGAAACCGAAGAGTTGTGGCTCAACTCTTGCGAGGTCCATCGCAGGAAGGAAGCCGGCGTCAGGTCTTCGTCAACGTAGGCGTTGGCATCGCTGACCGTACGAGGTCCATTCACACGGTTGAAGGCCTCACGGAAACGTTCGTGGTCGGCGTGCAGAATCGTATCAAGATAGGCGACGACATGGTCGGAGGTAATCTCAATTTGAGCCGTCTGACTCATCGTCGCATCACCGTCGTTTTCGAAGAAGTTCTGGCTGTCCTGGAATTGATAGTGGTTCGCACCCAGCAGATGCATCCAGTGCCAGGCGATGCCGCCGTGCTCCTCCACCCGCTCCATGGCTTCCTGTGATGGAGCGACTTCGTCAACGGTCCCCGTGATGAAGAATCCGACGTTGGGGGTAGGGAGGTTCGGGGATGCAATATCCGACCAAGAGAAGCCTTGGTCGAGGCTTTCAAGATTGAGACCAAGGCCAAACAGACCTCGAGGGGGATGGAAGGTGTCCGAACGTGTACTCAGGTCCCAGAATGGATAGGCGAGATAGGCAGCAGTGGCGCCCAAACCGTGCCCGGAAACAGCCCAATGGTCAAGGTCGATGTTACCGGTGCTGCCCAACACATGTCGGTTGGTCAGGTTTTGTTCTTCCATCTCATCAGCGAGATCCACCAGCAATTCCAGCGTCTCCTCCACATCCGTTTCGTCCGACACGGGTTGCGTCACGATGACGATGAAACCCCTCTTGACGAGTTCATCGGTCAGCAGCGTGTAGCTGTCGATGGATTCACCGCTGTCTCCAATGAACACCAACCACGAAAACGGCCCGTTGCCAGCCATCTCCTTGTCTTCTCCCTCAAACATCGCAGGGTAGACCATGCGAACTTCAGGCGAAAAAGGGCCGCCAAGACGGAATTCAGTCCACCCAACGGGGAAATCTACCCCCTCGTGGCTGCCCTCAAAGGAGGTGCCTTCCTCAAGCAACGCCAAGACAGACGGTGAAGCAAGCGAGAGAACCACCACGCATGTCAGCAGCGTACGAAGACGGAGCATGCTCATCCCTTGGTTCGTCGTCGGCGTGGTGAATCAAAGAGTCTTCCCCCTCATGCATAGGAGGACAGTACGCATTCTGCTTCGAGCAAGCGTGTGAGGAGAAGTCCCAAGTCCGGGAGGTCTCCCGCCCTTTCAGGAGCCCACAACCGTCGCCAACAAGCCAGGTGCTGAGCGACGAGAAGCCAGCGCCCGTCCAAACCATTCTGCACGATGGCTGCAACCCGTTCGTCTACAGAACCCTTCATCGGGTTGTACGAAGAGTTGAGGTAAATTGCATCGGCTTTCCCCTCGAGCGTCCCGTCAAAATCAACGAAGACCGTTGGCGCTTCATCGGTGATGCCTTTTGACCACGATCCGTCTTCCAATGGCCGATGGCTGGGCAATTGATGGAGACGGCCCCCCGCCGCAGTCCAAGCCGCTGCGGTGGAACGTGCTGCACCACCACCGCCGACCAGACCCAAAACATGCTCTTTTGCTTCGATACCGTGGTGGTGAAGGGCGTCCACGACCCCTTCACCGTCAACGCCTGCGCACCACCAACCGCGTCCATCCCATCGCAGCGCATTGACGCATTTGTTCACCATGCTTTCGTCGACGGCTACCACGGCTCCCGAATCGAGTTGGTGTTTGAGCGGAGCGGTCAAGTTGAGCCAAATTTCATCATCAAACATACGAGTGGGGAGGTCTGCATCCGGGGGTTGTACGTCTGTGCGCATCGGGTGTTGCGAGACCAACTTGGGATGGCATTCCAAAACCAGCATGGCTGCGTCTACGGCCTTGCTCACCAAGGCTTTGGTTCGAAATTTGTTGAAGACGGACTGGGTGTAGGCCCACGGGATGGGTTCGGGGACCGCACCTGCATAGCCCCAAGCAAAAGCATCGGGGATAGATGAGACATCAACGAGTTCCATTCTCAGCTGCTTGTCACTCACCTTCAAGCCCAAGTGTTTGACCACCAGCGCAATGAGAAGCGGGGAAAGACTGTGGTCCACCGGTCGGCCGGCAATTCCATATCGAATTGCTGCCATGTCATCACCAAAGGCTCACAACACAAAAAGGCGACGAATGCCGTCTTAACCTTCAAGAGGGAGTGGGCCGTCAGAGAATACATGGGAAAAGCCGTCGGATTGATGACCGCAGGTCTCGGCACCTACATGACGTTCAAGATGTGGGCTGAATTTCAGGACGCCCTTGGAACGGTCTTTGGCGCCTCATGGGGCATCATCATCGCCACCGTGGTCTTTTTGATTTACCAGTCCAACAAGAACGAGAAAGCCTACGAAGCCTCGTTCGGCGAAATCCTCCCCAAGTCCATCAGCAAAGGACAAATGGAAGCCGACAACCCCCAACCTCTGGTTTTCATCGCTGGCTTGTACGTCTTCATCATCGTCATCTTCGAGATTCTTCTCGCTGCGATATGATGGTGAGCCGTCATGCCCGGCCTCATGGAAGTCTTCATCCTCAAAGAGCGAGTGAACGACAATCGGGACGATTCAATCTTCATGATGTTGTTTGAAAAAGCCTTCATCCTGATGTCGCTTTTGGTCATCATGCTCGTCGGCATCGCCCTCAACCTGCCCGCTTGGGGCGTTGGAGCCCTCGTCGGGGCTTCGCTCGGACCCATCGTCTACGGGCATTACTACTTCATTTACATCCGGCCGGCAAAAAAACAGCAGAAGGTTGATGTGAGCAAGAAGCAAGGAAAGAACAAGAGGAAGTGACATGGTGCTCGGATTTTCAACAATTTTGGAATTTTTTGGTTTGGAAGAGATCTCTGGAATTGACGTCTTCTTCGCCGCCATGGCGGTGATTGGGACCATCCTGTTCATCATTTACTTCGCCTTGGTGTTGATCGGTGGCGTTGCAGACGGCATTGCTGATGCCATTCCCTTCCTTGATGTGAATTTCGAAATGGACGCTGAAGGCGTCTTCCATATGCTGACCATACAGGGTTTGTTGAGTTTCATGATGATGTTCGGCATCTTCGGCCTTGCCGTCTCACAAGGAGACTACGGCGCCCTTCCCGCAATTACAGCCGGAACCATCACCGGTCTCGCGTCAATGTGGATGGTCGGGAAAGTCTTCCAAGCGATTGCGGGTCTGGAAACCGATGGGACCGTTGCTCACAACCAAGCCCACGGTGCGAAAGGCACGGTGTACCGGACCATCAAGCCAGGACAATCCGGCCAAGTCCAAGTTGAATTCCAGGATGCATTGCGCACCTGCGAAGCCGTTGCGGAAGATGAAACCCTTACCATTGAAACTGGGAAGTTCATCACCGTGACTGGAAACATCGCCGAAACGTTGGTGGTCAAACCGCTCAAAATTAGCGACGCCATCGCCGAAGAAGAGTGAGACGGCTCGCCGTGTTAAGTCTCTTAAAGGAGAACTGAAGTGGGCCAACCATGATGGAAACCTTGGTACTCATCGGAATCGCTTTGTTTGTCGGAATCGTGCTTGCAACCGTTTATGTTGCAACCAGCCGCTACAAACTCGCCCCAGCTAACAAAATCCTCGTCGTCTACGGTAATACCAAGGGCGCTGGTGCCGCACAGTGTTATCACGGCGGTGGTAAAATCGTCTGGCCGTTGGTCCAGAACTATGCGTTCCTCGACCTCCAACCCATGACCATCAACATCAACCTTGAGCACGCTCTTTCCCAACAGAACATCCGCATCAACGTGCCATCGACCTTTACCATCGGTATTGACACGAAGCCCTCCATCATGCAAAACGCTGCAGTCCGTCTTCTCGGCCTCCAACCCAGCGACATCGAGGCCATGGCAAAAGAGATCATCTTTGGTCAACTTCGTCTCACCGTTGCTTCGCTCACCATTGAGGAAATCAACGGCGACCGTGAAGCGTTCTTGAGCCAGGTCGTCAACAACGTCGACACCGAACTGCACAAGATCGGTCTCTACCTCATCAACGTCAACATCACGGACATCACCGACGAAGCTGACTACATCAAGTCGATCGGTGCCAAGGCCGCTGCACAAGCCATTGCCGCTGCCGACGTCGACCGAGCCAACGCTACCCGAGACGGTGCCGTCGGTCAAGCAGAAGCCGACCGAGCCCGTGAAATTCAGGTGGCCAAGAACCGTGCAGAATCCGACAAAGGACAGAAAGAAGCAGAGGCTGACCGCCGTGTTTACGTCCAACAACAAGAGTCAAAGGCCGTTGAAGGTGAAAACTTGTCCCGTGCTGAAATCGCCGGCTACAACGCCGACCTTGCAGAGAAGGAAGCAGAAGCCGTCAAGCGTTCTGAAGTGGCCAAGCGTAAGGCTCAGGTCGAGATTGAGAAGGCTCAATACGAGTTCGAAGGCCAGCGCCTGCGTGCTGAAGAAATCGCTCGTGAAGAAGTTTCGAAGCAACAGATTGAGATCGCTGCCGAAGCCGAAGCAGAGCGCCAACGCCGCATTGCAAAGGGTCAGGCTGACGCCACCCTTGCAGCCTACAACGCAGAAGCAGAAGGTCAGCGCGCCGTTCTCGAAGCCAAGGCAGAAGGATACGCCCGTTTGGTGGCCAGTGCCGGTGGAGACGCAAAGGCCGCTGCTACGCTGTTGATGGTTGAGAAGATCGAAGAACTCGTCGCTCGCCAAACCGAAGCCATTGCCAACCTCAAGATCGACAAGATCACCGTTTGGGACTCAGGCAACAACGGCGCCGATGGTGGTGGAGCAACCTCGAACTTCGTTTCCTCGCTCATCCAAAGCCTACCGCCCGTTCATGACGTCGCCAAGATGGCCGGCGTTGACCTGCCTGATTACTTGGGCACCATGAAGGACGATTGAAGCGTCCGGCTCTTGTTTGAGGTCGGGAAACCGGCCTGAAGACCAACGCCTTAGGCGAGGGTTTCAAAGACTCATTGAACCGGAACGGTCTCATGACCACCGACCTTGAAATTGCCCGTGCTGCAAAAATGGAGCCCATTGAAGCCGTGGCATGGAAGTTGGGCATCTCTTCTCACGAGCTCACACCGATGGGCAATGGCGTCGCCAAAGTCAGTTGGAACGCCCTGAAGGAACGCTTCTCAAAACCACAGGGAAGTCTGGTCCTGGTAACCTCGGTTAACCCAACACCGTTTGGCGAAGGGAAAACCGTGACCACCATCGGATTGACCCAGGCCTTGAATCGCATCGGGCAGTCAGCGACGTGCGTGATTCGTGAACCCTCAATGGGACCGGTGTTCGGCATCAAAGGCGGTGCTGCAGGAGGAGGTCACGCGCAAGTTCTCCCCATGGAGGACATCAATCTCCATTTGACCGGGGATTTGCACGCCGTCACCTCGGCACACAACCTTCTCTCCGCCTTGATTGACAATCACATCAAGCACGGCAACGAAGCCAAACTTGACCCAACACGCATTTCCTGGCCCCGAGTTATTGACATGAACGACCGTGCTCTTCGCAACATCACCATCGGGATGGGCGGTCCTGCGAACGGCCAAGTGCGAGAAGATCGGTTTGACATCACGGCAGCCAGTGAGGTGATGGCCATTCTCGTCCTCGCCACCGATTATGCTGACCTTCGACGCCGTCTCGGGGACATCGTGGTCGGCACCTCCACCGAGGGCCATCCAGTCAAAGCCAGTGACATCGGTGGAGCCGGGGCCATGGCCTTGCTTCTTCGGCAAGCCTTCCTCCCGAACATCACCCAGACTTTGGAAGGCGACCCCGCTTTCATCCACGGCGGACCCTTCGCCAACATCGCTCACGGAAATTCAAGCATCATCGCTGACCGAATCGCTCTGGCATCGGCAGATATCGTGGTGACCGAGGCAGGCTTTGGCTCGGACATGGGTGCTGAGAAATTCATGCACATCAAAGCGGCCACTTCCGGGAAGGCGCCTGATTGCGTGGTCATGAACGTCACTGTACGCTCGATGAAACTCCACGGTGGAGCCTTTGGAGACCGTGGCGGTATTCGACCGGACAAAGCCACGCTTGAGGCGGAAAACGTGGAGGCCACCAGCCTCGGAGCCAAAACCAATCTCGACCGACACATCCGTAACATGGCCTCCTTTGGCGTCCCCGTCGTGGTCTCCATCAACCGCTTCCTCTCCGATACGGATGCTGAATTGGCCGCCATCACCCAAGCCGCCCACGAGAGTGGAGCGCAGTCGGTTTGCATCACCGAGGTGCACGCCAACGGTGGAGCGGGGGGCAAAGAGTTGGCAGAGGCGGTCGTAAGGGCCGTGCAAAACCACGTGGCGGCAGGACGGCCGTTCGTGCCCTTGTTCACACCCGAAACCGACATCCTCGACAAAGCGACCTCCATCGCCACCCGCCTGTACAAAGCTGAAGGCGTAGAACTCACGGCCAAAGCCGTACGAGAATTGGAGCGAATTCGAGCGTGGGGCTACGGCCACCTCCCAATTTGCATGGCGAAGACCCAATACTCCTTCTCGCACGATGCCTCCCTTTTGGGCGCACCTTCAGGCTTCACAATACCCGTCCGTGAATTCCGACTCAACGCTGGCGCAGGCTTCGTGGTTGCCGTTCTTGGTAACATGATGACCATGCCCGGACTGCCCAAGCGTCCAGCAGCCCTTGACATGGATATGGATGAAGACGGGAACCTCCTCGGCGTGTTTGGGTGAAGGAATGGACGTCCAGTTTCGAGACCACCACGAATGGCGTTTGCGGGTCCAAACCGTCGACGATTTGTGGGTTCTCAACCGATTGATTCAGCCCGGGATGTCCGTGGGCATGTTGGGTGAGCGCCGAGACCAGACGACCGGCGGGGATGAGGGCGGTCGCTCCAAACAAGCCGAACGCAAGAAAATGTGGATTCGCCTCGCCGTGGAGCACACTGAACACCAGTCCTTCACCGATGTGCTCCGAGTTCACGGCATCATCGAAGAAGCCCCCTTTGATGTGGGGCTCCACCACACTCACGCTGTTGAACTACGAAATGAACTCAAAATCACTTCACAAAAGGGGTTCTCGAAAATCGATCGAGACCTCCTCGAAGAGAGTGTGCGAGCCGCCAATCAAGGCCAAGTCGCCTTGCTGGTGGTGGAAGGTGACGAGATGATTCTGTATTTTGTCACCGCCCGAGGCCTTCGAGAGAGCGCCACATGGACGATGAGGGGAGGTGGAAAACGAGGCGACCTGCGTTTGACCGACGGCATCGCCAAGCAATTCAGGAGCACCATTGTACACGGCTTGACCCAACAACTCGATGCAGACATGCCGCTGGTGTTGTGCGGTCCGGGACGCAATCGAGACAGGATGCTCGCCGACCTCAAGGAAGCGGGCCACGCACGTCCCATGATGTCGGTGGGAACGAGCATGGGTGGGCGCGGCGCAGCCAACGAGGTTCTACGGGATGGGCTGGCTGGCAACATGCTGGCCGACCACCGGATGGTGCAGGAGATTTCCTTGCTCGAAGAAGCATGGCAGCGCATCGCAACCAACGGTGCCGTCGCCTACGGAAAAGCCGATGTTCAACGGGCGACCGAAGAGGGCGCTGTTGAGACCCTGCTCATTGGGGCAGACGTGCTGAGAGAAGAAGAACATCAAGGCCAAATGTCGTGGGCAACGGTCGCCCAAACCGTTGAGAAGTTTTCAGGAAAGGTCATCCAATGCTCTCTTGACCACGATGCCGGTGAACAATTGATGGGGTTCGGAGGCGCCGTCGCCCTGCTTCGATATGCGATGTGATACCGTGCGAACCGTTGATTTCTCCGACCTTGGCACCGATATTCGGGGCTCACTGCAAGGCCACCGTTGGTTGATTGTGAAGGTAGCCGAACTGCCGCAAGCCACAGCAGCACTGGCGTTCAGTGAATTGGAAGATGTGTTGGTGGCGGTGGACCATCGGGGGCAACCGGTCAACGAGGGATTGTGGATGCGAGCGGTTCACTTGCTGTTGGTATCCGACGTCGACGAGGCCAACAGACTGCAGGACAGCAGCGGCATCAACCAGGTGTTGGCCACCGACCAGCCGATAGAGCAACTCCTTTGGTAGTGGGTCTGGAGGGACTCGAACCCTCGATCAACTCCGTGTAAGGGAGGTGTCATAGCCGCTAGACCACAGACCCATCTCGGCCTGTACCAATCCCTTTTTGAAAAGTGCGCCCTCTACGGAACGCTCAAAACAGACACCGTCAACCACCGGTCAATGGATGCCAATATCCAGTCCGCTGCTGCCAAGTTGGTGCGTAAGCTGAAGACCGACAATTATTCGCTCACCGTCGCTGAGTCGTGCACTGGTGGCCTGCTTGCAAGCACCCTAACCGACATTGCGGGTGCCAGTTCATGGTTCAAAAAATCCTGGGTAACCTACGCCAACGACGCTAAAATTGCTGAATTGGGCGTCGATCCAGAAGAACTTGCACAGAAAGGAGCCGTGTCAGCTCAAGTGGCCATCATGATGGCCAAGGGGGCCTTGGAACGAGCAGAGGCCGATTACGCAATTTCCGTGACCGGTATCGCCGGACCCACCAACGAAGGCAGCTCCAAACCCATCGGAACCGTCTACATTGGCATCGCTTCAAAACACGGTTGGGCGAACGCCATCCGAACCCAAATTGGAGGGACAAGAGCCGAGAACAAAGCGGGTTTCGTCTATTTTGCTCTCTTGACCGCCATGCAGTGCTGGGAAGAGGCGATGGTTCGCAAAACGGAGGAAGAAATCGCCGCAAAATTGGCTGAAATTGAAGCCGAGCGACGTGAACAAGAACGGGAAGCGGAGCGAGAACGCCGGGACCAAGAAGCACGAGAACAAGCCCCTTGGCAGGACGAAGCATGGTCGGAAGAAAGCGACAGTGAAGAAATCGGACTCGAAGTGGAATGGTCCGAAGACCAAGAAGAGTGAATCCTTCTCCATTCGAACCAAGGCACATACCTTTTGAATCGTCGTCCTTCATTCGTGTCATGGGTGAGCCGTGGTCCGACATCGTCGCCCATTTACGCAGCCAGAGGCTGCTTGCTCCTCAATCCCTTCAAGACCGTTTACTCAACCTAACCGACCCAAAATCAGTCATTGAGGCCGCCACCGCCCTCAACCTCTCGGGCGGGATGTTGACCGCCTCAATGCTTGACGAGATGATCGCCCACGCCGGTGGTGGAACACCAACAACAAGCGTTGTCAACGAGGTGGTGGCACAACCAGCAGAAGATTTGGCACGAACCATTGCACCCATTTCGGAACCTGAACCGGTTGACCTGCTGTTACGCAACAACCTCCCGGATTGGAGCGAGGTGGACTTCTCCATGCACGCCAGTGATACGGCATCGGACATCACCGTTCATTACGACATCACCGGGAATTCAACAACCGAAGGCAAGATGACCGATATCAACGCCTGCTTCAATGACCGCCTCCAAAGCATTCGGAAATTGATCGTGCAAAACTCAAACCTGCCACGGAAACATCAGGAAATCTCTCGGCTGCTCGCCGAATACTCGCGCTACCAGGGATACGAAAACAAAGCGGTGGCGATCGGCTTGGTCAACGAACCTCGCTACACCAAGAACGGGCATTTGATGTGGGGCCTTGAAGATGAAACGGGCGAGATGACCTGCCTGCTGACCAAGCGAAGCGGGGAGGACCGTGACCGTGCCCACGAGCAAATTCTCGAAGCAGGCCTCATGCCCGACGATGTGATGGGCGTTTCTGGGACATTCAGTCAAACGGGTGACATTTTCTACGTCGACGACTTGCATTTCCCGCTTGAAACCAAGCATCAGAAAGTCAGCTCAGAAGAGGGTGTGAGCGTCGCATTCCTTTCCGACATCCACGTTGGCTCCAAGACCTTCCTTGAGGCGCAATGGCACAAGATGGTGCGATGGTTCCACACCGACCCGCTGGCGAAGACGATCAAATACCTCATCCTCTCCGGTGATTGCGTCGATGGGGTCGGGATTTATCCCGGACAAGACAAGGAACTGTCCATCCCTGATCTGTTCGCCCAATACACCGAATTTGCTCGATTGTTAGAATTGCTTCCAGAGTGGGTGGAATGCGTGATGCTTCCTGGAAACCACGATGCTGTTCGACCTGCCGAACCTCAGCCCACCTTCGAAAAGGACATTCAACAGGACTACAACACGACGACCTTCGTTGGCAACCCTTGTGATTTCTCGCTCCACGGGGTTCGTTTGCTGTCCTACCACGGGAAGTCCATCGATGATTTCGTTGCGGGTCTACGAACCGTCACGTACGCCGACCCTGTGGAAGCCATGCGTGAAATGCTCCGTCGACGTCATCTTGCCCCACAATGGGGAGGCAAAACCCCGCTTTCTCCTGAACCAGAGGACGGCTTGGTCATTCGAGAAGTTCCTGACATCTTCGTCACGGGCCACGTCCACGGCCATGAATGCCTTGACTTCAGAGGCACCACCTTGGTCTGTTCGAGCACCTGGCAGGACCAAACATCCTACCAGCGCATGCTCGGATTCCAACCCAAGCCCTGTATGCTGACCATCATCAACCTCAAGAGCCACAAATCAATCTCAATTCCATTCGCTTGAGCGGGACATCATGCCCATGGGTCATCTTCGTCGGGTTCATGGCCCCGCACTCGAAGGAAGGCGAGGAGAACGAGGACGAGGACCACCAGGGCCACCACTTGCAAGGTGGTGCTTGAGACACCCGAACCCGTTTCTGAATCATCGTCCATTGAATTCTCATTGCCGTTCTCGGGTTCGTCCATCACTGCACCTGCCGACACCGTGAAGGACACCGAACTGGTGTTGGTGTTCCCTGATGCATCGGCACTGCTGATTTCCGCACGGTAGGTTCCATCAGCGAGAATATCGGTGGTGAACGCATGGTTTTTCTTGGTCGCAAAGGCGTTTTCATGAACCAACTCGCCGTCGATGAGAATCAATTCCGTGGCGCTTTCTGAGGTGTACCATGTGAGGACAACGCGCCCATCTTCCAAGACCTCTGCGGCCAGATTCAAAACGTCCGGCGGGGTGTTGTCAATAACATCGCTGGTGGTGAAGGAAAGCAAGACATCTTCGGTTTCGTTGGCTGAAATGTACGCAACATAGCTCGTATTGGCCTCCAATCCGGTCAAGGTCACGGCGTGATCGGTTCCCGATGCAGTCCATGTTTGAGACCCCTCGCTCTGCGTCGGTTGTTCGCCAGTAAGGACGACTTCTACCGCCGTTGCTTCGGCCACCGTGGTCGACCACGTGAGGACGGCTGAAGCCGAAGTGACCGTGTCCACCGAAGCACCAAAGATCTGTTGCGGCACCTCCGGCATTTCAAAACCGGTCAATTGCGCATACGCGTGACCGGCGACATCGTAGCTGGAGAGCATGGCCGTTTGCCCCTCGCCGTCCAGAATCACATCGATGATGTTCGGGTCGTAATCAATACCGTCGTCCGGTGCAGGGTTGGCCCCACCGCCAAGCGTCCACGTCGCTGGCTCTTCCATCACATCTCTCCACTTTCCTGTGCCAAACCCGTCTTGGCTTCCGATAACGATGATGTAGCGGTAATTCGGTATGTCCGAGCCAATGACGTCTTTGCTCACGGTGAACGTGATGGTTTTCGCATCCACATCTCCGCTGACATCAATCCCGCGGGCTGAAGCGCTTCCTGTCTCGGCTTGAACGGCCTGAACCGCACCCGGTTCGCCTGTTCCACTGATGGCCACCTCCCACGCCCAATCGGGGTGGACTTCGGCATTGGCACCGGTGAGCATTGAAGTGCGGCCGTAGCTGGTCTCGCCTTGGTCAACATAAATTTGCACAATTTGGTGACTGAAACCGTTGGCTAAACCCCAGATGTCGGTCATTTCGCTCATCGTGAGAATAAATTGTGCATTCCATGCACTCTGGCGCACGGTCAGATGGGTGGCGTCCCAAAGTCCTCCACCGTTGGGGGTGTTGAAGTCCGTCGCCAGCGGATAGACGTAATCGCCGTCCCCTGTTTCATCGCCTACGGCGTCGTTCAACTCCAGCAAGGTCACCCAATCTTCAAGGTCGGGCAAAACCATTTCTGCAGGCGCAGGTGGTGCCATTTCGGCGTCAATACCATCGCCGTAAGACAGCGAATCTCGCCAAGAGGTGACGACCTTGACGCGCGTTGAATAGCGAGGCGCCAAACCGATGTCAGACCATGGAATAGCAAATTCATAGACATCGTCAACCGCACAGCCACCGAGGTTTGAACTGCCCGAAAGCACCCAGCGTTCCTGGTCGCCGACCTTGCCTTGGGCGCTGAACAGATTCCATTTCGCCCGGCCGTCCTCTCGAACCGTATCAAAGTCAAACGCAACCATGTATTTTGACGGGAATCCAAGAATCTGATTGCCGTAATACGTGCGGAAGTTCGTCTCGGCTTCGTTGAAATTTACGGCGTTGGGTTGCATGAAGTAAATCGCCAAATCAGGCGAACTGTACTGGTCATCGGTGTCAATGTCAACCAGTTCTTCAAGCGTTGTCGCATCCACTCTGAAGAAAACATTGGAAGCATCGTAGCCGAAGTAAAAAGATTCAATGTCAAAATTCCCACCTGAAACAGGTGCGTCATAGCGAGCGGCACCGTCCCATTCCCCTGGCAGGGCAACACCGTCGATCATCGGTTCAACAATGCCGGTCGCTGCAGGCTCGGCCACGGCAGGATTGGTCCACAAGTCCTGCAGGTAGGGGGGAAGGTCGAGGTTGATGGCGCGATAGATGTTCGAAAGGTGGACCTTGAACAGCACGTCCCAGTTCTCATCATAACCGCTGTCCTGGTCAAGGCCGTACCACCAATACCAGTCGCTGCCTTCTGCGATGTAGAGGGATTCCCAAGCGGCGGAAAGTCCGGGGTCGTTCGGGTGACTTTCCTCGAATTCAACAAGGGCTTGACGGGCTTCGACCAAGCGCTGCCATGCGAGGCTTTCTTCTTCTTCCCCAGCCCATGTTCGGAGCGTGCCGTCAATCCATGAACCCGTACCGATGGTTTGGATTTCGGGCAGGGTGGTTTCTTTGGTCAAAAATTCGGAGGGCGTGGTGGTCACGATGGTGGGGTGTTCGGCCAAGCGACTGTACCATTCGGCCATGAACGGGCGGGCGTTGTCTTGATGTTGAAATTCAGACATGAACATCCAATTCTCGCCGTCAAGGGCCACGGTGAGCAAGTGCTCAGACGGGTCTTCGCCCGCATCCAAGAGTTGTTGGCGGACGTTGTCGAGGTAGGCGATGAAGTCCGATACGGCCGCTTCCGGCGTCATGGTGCCGTATTGGAAGGCGATGCGGTCAGAAATCACTCGGTCTCGGAAAATGACGGCCACTTCGCCGCCTTCGGCGCCGGTAACCTTCCACGGAGTGGCGAGGTTAGCAGCGTCCTCAACATCAACCAAATTCCCGTTGACGTCGGTGGATTGTTTCAGAATTTCTTCATCGGTGACCATCCACTGAATGCCGACATCGGTCACCGGTTCCACCATGGCAGGGGAGACCGCTTCTTCGCTTGGCCACATGCCGGTTGGCCGGAAACCGAGCTGTTGCTCAAAGAGATCCATCCCCGTCACAAGGTGGTTTTCAACGTCTTCCGGCCAGGCTTCCTTGTTCACACGAATGCCGTCTTCCATCGTCCATCCATCCATCATCAACAACGGCATGATGGGGTGGTAATACGGGGTCGTGGTCAATTCAACTTGCCCTGCGGCTGCCAGTTCGCTGTACATGGGCATGACGTTACCCATGTGGTCGTGTTGCGCATCGAGAACATACGCCAAATCGTTCAGGGAATAATTCCCGTCTTGCATGAACAAGGCGATGAGGCCGTCGTCTCGATGACTGCTGTTGTAATCGCCCTGCACATAATCTGGAGAGAACTGGTAGAGGTACCAAAGGACTTGGAGATCAAGAAACGCTTGAGGCTCAAGTAGCTCGTCATCCATGATGGTGTCGGGTTTGAGGTTGTGCAGGGTCATGTCGTAGAGTTGCTTGTACCGAGCGCTCGAAGGATAGAGCCAGCCCAATTTTTCATCGCTCTGGGAAACGTTGTAGATCCAACCGCTGTTCCAAAAGGATTGGAATTGCATGGTGTGAAGTTCCAACGCAGTGGCGTTGGGATAGTCACCTTCGCTCCACGACCGTTTGGCAATGTCCGTGTGCACGTCAAGGGTTTCATTGAGGTTGTAATCGACGAGTTGCTCAATGAATGACGGCACCAGGTTGTACGTCACCTTGGTATCGGTTTGGCCCAAAATACCGGGCGAATCCACGTACTCGGTCATGGCGTGAACACGAACCCAAGGCATCTCGTACATGCCGGTTAGTTTGTTCTTGTAATACGGTTGGTGTTGGTGGAAGACAATCGCGAGGTTCAGAGCGTCCTCGACCTTGTCAACGCCTCCCGATTCAAGGACCGGAAGAGTGTTTGGAACCGTGGCGTTTGAGACGTTCTCGACATGCCAAGCATGGGTGAACGTCTCGGCCCCGTTGTTGCTTGCGGGATTCTGAAGGGGGAAGGACGCCCAAACGTTTCCTGCTTCTTGCCATTGGGCGTAGACCATGATGTCAAACGACTCTGGCGAACCCATGGCCGCCCAAGGAAGCGCAATTTCAGTCGCCAAGTTGTCAGACCACCCTGCGTACAGACCCACTTGGGAAGACTGATCCGTCCAGGCACTTCCATCGTGGGTGATGTGTTGGTAGTAGGTGTCGTCCTCAAGGACAAAGCCGTGGTCTGCAGCGAACGGTAGGGTGTGGGCAAAGCCCCAATCCCGTGCAAGTACCGAGCCACCCTCGGAGGTGTTCAGGTAGACGAACAGGTCGGCCCCTTCTTCACTGGATTTCCAATCCGTGCCGTCCCAACCGAGGAAAAGATGGGTGGCGTTCCAAGTCATTCGAAACGCAATGCCGTTGCTGTCCGTATCCATCAATGAATCAACCGGCCAATCCGTGTAATCGCCATCGATAACGACGTCATCCGGAGTTTCACCTTGGACGAATCCAACAAAAAGAGATGACAAAAATATCAGCACGAGGAACCCAGCCTTCGCTCGCATTGCTGACGCCTTGCATGATAGATTGAAAGGCTTTGTCGCTCCTTAGCAACCATGCAAGGGAAAGGTGTGTTGTGCCACCTCACTTCTCTCCCCGAGGTCTCGCTCGATGGTGCACTTCGCTTTGTCGAATGGCTCCAACATCACGGCTACAGTGCGTGGCAAATGTTGCCGCTCACGCCTCCGGATGAACACGGCTCCCCTTACGCCTCTCCGTCAGCCTTCGCCGCATGGCCCGAACTGATGCAAAGTGAAGGGACTCCCAGCATGGAAGATGAAGAGGATTGGTTGGAGGATTGGGCACTGTACGCAGCCATCAAGGAAGACCATGACCACAAACCGTGGTTTACTTGGCCTTTACCTCTGAGAAACCGCGAACCGTCGGCACTGGAGGCCTACCGAGAGGCGGCTCAACACCATCGACGGCGCCAGCAGCGTTTCATGGCGGCCTGGAACCAACTCAGCACCAAAGCCAACGAAGCAGGCATCTCGTTGATTGGAGACATCCCTATTTTCATTGCGCACGATTCGGCCGATGTGTGGGCGCATCGGGAACTCTTCCAGCTCAACGAAAACGGTTGGCCAGAGTACGTGGCTGGTGTTCCCCCGGATTATTTCAGCAAGGGAGGACAAAAGTGGGGAACGGTGCTCTACAACTGGGAAGCCCATCGAAAGGAGGGTTGGGCGTGGTGGACCCAACGAATGCAGCGTATGTTTCGTTTGTTCAATGTGGTTCGAATTGACCACTTCCGAGGCCTCCACTCCAACTGGGCCGTGCCGATTGATGACGAGGACGCTCGAGGGGGATTCTGGCAACATGGCCCTGGAGATGAACTGTTGAAGGTGCTCCTTCCTTTGGCCCAAGGGACTGACGAAATTCTTGCCGAAGACCTCGGCATCATTCCCGACGAGGTGATCCAACTTCGCCAGCGCCATCGGTTGTGCGGTATGGCCGTCCTGCATTTTGGGTTTCATGGAACCCCTCATCAGAACCCGCACCATCCCCATTTCATACAGAACGACCAGGTGGTTTACACGGGCACACACGACAACAACACCACCCTCGGTTGGTGGAATGAACTCGATGAAGAAGCGAAATCAAGCGTTCAATCTCTCCTCGAACCAGGCGAAGAACCGGTTGAGGGCATGATTCGTTTGGCGTGTGAAAGCAAAGCACGTCTTGCGATCTTTCCACTTCAAGACCTTCTGGCCTTGGACGCGTCAGCGAGGATGAATACCCCCGGAACATCCGATAACAATTGGCTTTGGCAGTGCACATGGACGGACCTCAAAGCGTACAAGAAAGCCTGACCGTGAACATCATAACCGATATTGTTGAGGGGCCCGTTAATGCCAACCATTGCCTATTTCACCGCCGAAATCGGTTTGTGGTCCGAACTTCATACCTATTCAGGTGGTCTGGGTGTTCTCGCAGGGGACCATGTCAAATCGGCCGCTGATGCGAACCTCCCGCTGGTGGCCATCAGCCTTCTTTACCGAGAAGGGTACGGCCGGCAGCATTTGGATGCCAAAGGCGACCAGTCAGAGACGTACGCGCCCATCGACCCTGCCGAGCACCTGGTCAACACCGGGCAAACCATCCAACTCCCACTTGACGGTTCAACGCTCTATGCTAGCGTGTGGAGAACCGATGTGGTCGGTGTATCGGGCCATGTCGTCCCTGTCTACTTCCTCGACACGTTCCACCCAAACAATTCTGCTGAATTCGTCGGCTTAGGTGCACGGCTCTACGGTGGAAATGATGACACCCGCGTCCGACAGGAATACCTCTTGGGCGTAGGCGGCGTACAGGCCCTCCAAACCCTCGGACACAACTTTGCCGGCATGCACCTCAACGAGGGTCATTGCACCTTCGCCATGCTGGAAATGCTTCGACAGGGATGGACCCGCGAGGAATTGGCGCAGCGAACATTGTTCACAACTCACACGCCGGTTCCGGCTGGCCATGACCGGTTTGAATGGAGCCTGGTTGAGGACGTCATTGGCGAATTGTTGCCCGATGATGCCCGAGCACTGGTCAAGAACGCCGGCGATGATGAGGAAGGGAGGCGCTGTTCAATGTCTCACCTCGCCGTTGCCCTTTCCACTGCGGTCAATGCGGTCTCAAATCTCAATGCTCAAGTCGCATCGGGAATGTTTGGCAGCACCCACATCGCCCCCATCACCAACGGCGTGCACCACATCACCTGGACCTCACCCCAGATGGGCGGGCTGTTCGATGTTCATCTTCCCGGCTGGAAGGAAGACCCAAGTCAATTGGGCTATGCAGGCAGTCTGCCAGACGAGGCCCTGCTTGAAGCACGCCAAGCAAACCGACGGATGCTGAGGGAGTTGGTTCGAGCGTCAACCGGTGTTGAATTGGAAGAACACCGGCTCACCATTGGCTTCGCACGTCGTTTCGCCACCTACAAGCGTGCCAATTTGGTGTTCAGCGACCTCGAGCGCCTGCGAGCCATCGGTGCGGACCGAATCCAATTCGTCTTCAGCGGCAAAGCACATCCTAAGGACGAGGGTGGAAAGCAGTTGATTCGAGACATCTTTGCATCGGCCGGTGAAGTTGCCAATGAAATCCCTGTGGCGTTCATTGAGAATTACGACATGGACACCGGTTTGGCAATGACCAGCGGTGTTGACATCTGGCTCAACAACCCCATTCGCCCCTTGGAAGCCTCTGGCACCTCGGGGATGAAAGCGGCCATGAACGGCGTCCCCAATTGCTCCATCCTCGATGGCTGGTGGCCTGAAGGTTGCGAACACGGCGTGAACGGTTGGGCCATCGGTGGAGCCGAAGACGAGCGAGATGATGCAAGGGATGCTGAAAACATCTACAACGTTCTCGAACACGAGGTGCTTCCACGCTGGGACGAGGGCCCAGAACGGTGGGCCAAATTGATGCGAGCAAGCATCGCCACTTCAGCCCGATTCACTGGCGCTCGAATGATCGCCGACTACCTGCACTTCTACGACAAGTTTGCCTGATCGGCTTCGGCCTCAACCGTCTCCTTGAACCCGTCCTTCGGTGGACGCCGTCCGGTAAAGGCGAGCACCAGAGCAAGCAGCAAAACCACGCCAATCAAACCGTTCCTGACCGTATTTTCCGACGAGGAGGTCGTGGCGGCATCCTCATCCTCACAGGGCAAGCACATCATCGATGGACATGGTTGGTCAGCCGGGTGTTGAGAGGTTTCCCCGCAGCAAAGGTCGCATGTTTGCATGTCGGTATCGTTGTTCCCGTCGTTGTCTTCGGAACCCACTCGAATCAGGGTCATGTTTTCGGCCAACACTTCGCCGTTGTCCGAGTCGTACAACGTGGCATCAAAACGGTACAACCCGTTGGCGAGATTGCTGATGGTGATGTCCTCCATTCGGGTGGAGTTGGTCGCCGTCCAGGAGGCATTGCCCTCGTGGATCACCGTGGATTCAATGCCCAGCGACCACGCCAGCGTGTAATTTCGGCCGAGTGTCAAGTTGGTGGCCTCTGGATAAGCGAAAACCCTCATGCCTGAAAGCCAGACAGGTTCTCCACGAACCATGACAAAACCGCCATAGTAATGGTCCAACTGCTCCCGACGCTCGGTGGTGTTGGTGGCGTTTACATCATCCGGTTCATCGAAAGTACACGTTCCGTCATCTTGGGTCGCCTGAGCGTTGTAATTGGTCGCTGTATCGTCGGTGCAACCCAAGACTGGGGCAGGAAGGTAGGTGCAACTGTTGTCATCTTGGGTTGCGGTAGGGTCGTAGTTCTCTGCGGTAGAATCCGTGCATCCCAAGACCGTGGTGTTCTGGCCCGTGTTGTTGGATGGAGGGTCGTTGCTTTGAACGTTCAACTCGATCACGGAGACCGAATGGGCACCGATTGAGAGTTGCCCCGATGAGAGCACAGCCTCACCAAAACGCACCGTATCGTTGGCACCAAAGCCCGCAACCTGCGTGGGCCCGCCTCTGTTCAAGACGACCGACATGGTTTGGTCGTCGTGCGTCATGTTGTAGACAAGCAAGTTGGCCATGGCGAGCCGTGTCGAATAACTCCCTTGTCGGAGGGCGATGGATTCCAGGCGCAGTTGGCCAAGTTGTGAGATGTTTTCGAAAAGGGCCAGCTCATGTTCGCTCCACATGGACTCGCCACGGTACATGTGCCGATTGTCGGGGTCTGCACCCCCGTACTCCCCGTACTCATCCCCATAATACAGCAGAGGTGCACCCGGTGTGGTCAGAAGCCAACCGTAGGCTTGGAGCGCAGCATGATAGGCGGAAACATCGCCAGGCTGCCCGGGTAGTCCGTCCTCAGCCCACTGATTGTAGGCATCACCGGTCCCGGTATCCGCACGACTGGTCAGGCGTGAGACATCGTGGCTACCGACGTAGGGGACCATCAACGAACCCGCTGTGTACTGGTCTTGACTGCGGTTGGTCCAGTAATCCAAATGCTGATAATTCTCGTTGCCCGAAACAAAGACGTTGTCGACGACCGCATGATAGAGGACGAAATCCGCCTGACCGTCAAGTCCGTCAGGACCCATGTAGGCGTTGATGGCATCGTACTGTGCTTGGTTCGCCTCCAAGGAATGACCCGACCATCCCATGGCCGTTTCACCTTTGAGATACACATCGGTTCCCACCGTCTCGAACCGATGATTGATTTGAGCGACCAAATTCGAGACGGCGAGGTTTTCAACGTGCTTGACCGCATCAATTCGCGCCCCGTCCAGGTCAAAGGTTTCCATCCACCACAAAGCATCGGCGATGAATTGTTCCGAAGCGTTTCGGTTTTTCCAATTCACATCGGGCATGTAGGAGGTGAATTGGCAATCGAGACGGTGTTCGGTCCAATCGCAATCAGCCTGTCCGCAAATGCAACCGCTGTTGAACCACTCAGGGTGGGCATCGAAGTATTCGTGGTCCTCGTGGACGTGATTCACCACGAAGTCCATCATGACCCGAATCCCGGCATCATGAGCAACGTCGACCATCTCTTGGAGTTCATCAGGCGTCCCCAAACGGGCGTCCACGCCTCGTGCTTCCACCGGCCAATAACCGTGGAAGGCGGCCACATCGTGAACGCCATCAGCGGCTTTTCCAGTACCGTTGGCCGCCGTGTTGAAGGGCGTGAGCCACAGGGCGTTGACACCAAGGTCAGCAAAATATCCGGCCTGAATCATGGAGGTGACACCGGCAAAATCCCCGCCCTGCCAGTCTGCACCTTGAGCAGCACCGGTTGGCGGGCCGTCGTTGCTTTGGTTACCGTTGACAAAACGGTCGGTCATGACCATGTAAATCAGGGCGTCCTCCCAAACAAAGGAGGCGTGGGGGCCTCGCCAAAAAGGAACGAGAAGATCGTAAGCGGCATGACCTTCAACATCGCTTCCCTCGATCAGGAGGCTGTGCTTGCCGTCATCCAACCCTGTCAAATCAAGGGTCCATGTGGAAGACGACGCATCCCAAAGTGCACCGGTCAAGGCCGAAGGCGTGTCATCTGGAGCCGCAAGGGACGAGCCGGGATGATAGACCACGTGCAAGACATCACCCACGATGGTGGCCGAATAATGTGGTCGGGTGTGGTCGTCAACCCGCAAAAGAGAATTTTCAATATCATCGCAGTAAACCCGTTCAGGATTGCTCGGGTCGAAAAGATAGACACCATCAACGACGAACTTGTAGCAATACAGCCCTTCTTCCAATTCGACATCAACCGTCCATGTGCCACTGTTGTTGGTCATGTTGAGTGGTGTGTTCCAGTCCCACTCTCCGACCAGTTGAACGGCCTCTGCCGAACCATCATAGGTCAGCGTTGTGCCGGTTGAAGAACGCCCTTCTGCGGCCCTAACCTCATTGGACAACAACGGCGTACAGACAACGGCGACAAGAATGAACACGATGAAAAGAGCCGTCCGTCGCATGATTCAAACCTCCTTATTTGCTCCAAACCCTGGACGCAACAAGGTGTTCGCCGTTTCGACCAAGTCATCGAGGTGACGACAGAGGAAGGATTGGACGAACTCGTTTGCAGGTTGCTGGTAGGCCTCAAGCGGAGGAGCGTGCTGCTGAAGAACACCACGGTCAAGAATCGCCACACGGTCTGCCAGGGTCATGGCCTCGATTTGGTCGTGGGTGACGTAGATGGTCGTGGTTCCAAGCTCATCGTGAAGACGACGGATTTCGTGACGCATTTGGTGGCGCAGTTCTGCATCCAAGTTGGAAAGTGGTTCGTCCATCAGCAAGACCTTTGGCCGACGAATAAGGGCCCGACCAAGCGCAACACGTTGCCGTTGGCCTCCACTGAGTTCCTTCGGTTTCTTGTAGAGATGGTCCTCGAGCTCGAGCATGGTGGCGGCCTCCTTGACTCGAGAGGCGATTTCAGCGTCGGAGAGGCGGTCTTTTCCTTTGACCATTCGAAGGCCGAAGGTCAAGTTTTCACGGACCGACATGTGGGGATAGAGGGCATAGGATTGGAAGACCATGCCCAAACCTCGAGCGCCGGCAGGGAGATGATTCACGGTAACATCGTCAATACTGATCTCGCCATCGGTGACCTCTTCTAATCCTGCAAGCATACGAAGCGTGGTTGATTTCCCACACCCAGAAGGCCCCAAAAGGACCAGGAACTCTCCGGTCTTTACCTCCAAATCCAAGCCTTTCACCGCTTCAAATCCATCTTCATAGCGTTTTGATACATTTGTAAATTTCACACTTACCATGGTCTCACCCCTTGACTCCTCCAGCGGAAAGTCCCTCAATGAGGAACTTCTGGAAAATCAAGAACAGCAAAGCAACCGGTAGACTCACCAAGAGGCTGGCCGCTGCAAAATCACCCCACGCCTGACCGGTGGACGAAATCATGGACGCTAGACCGACGGGGAGGGTGTACATGTCGTTGGAGGTGTTGAACGTCAATGCGAGAAGGAATTCGTTCCAAGCCGCCAAGAAACTGAACAACGCCGTAACGGCCACCGCAGGAAGCGAGAGCGGCAGAACGACTTTGGTAAAGACCTGAAATTGAGTGCATCCATCGAGCAAGGCGGCTTCTTCCAATTCTCTTGGAACGGTATCAAAGAAACCCTTGAGCATCCAAACGCACAACGGAAGCGCCGTCACACAATAGGCCAAGATGAGTCCGAGATGGGAATTCAACAAGCCGAGCGTTTTCATGACGAGGAAATATGGGACGAGGATAATGATGCCTGGAAACATCTGGACCAGCAAGAAGGCGAACATGGAAACGTCTCGCCCCGTGAATTTGTACCGACTGAAGGCGTAACCGGCAGGAACGGCCACAATCAGTCCCATCAGGGTCGTACCGACGCTGACGATGAGCGAATTGCGCATCCAAGTCCAAAACGCTTCACTTTCCAGCATGTTGGAAAAATGTTCACCGGTGTAAGGGCCACCCAGAGAACCTCCCAAAGCATTCCCCGGTGAAAGTGCAATGTCAAGAATCCAAACGAGTGGCAACAAGGTCAAGGCCACGAAATGAAGGAGGACAAGATGGGCACCGATGGAACGCCAGCGTCCGTCATGTTGTTGATTTCGTGCAAGACCGTACTCAATGGCTTCGAGCGACATTCGTCGCGTGGACCACGCAGACACCGGCCGACTGGACACCCATATGAGGGTCAAAGCACCTGGCCCAACCAGCCATCCTTGCATCCAGATATCAAAGCCGGTTGCCGGTGATGACAATAAACGCACGAGGCCGATGAGAAGCAAGGCACCACCGAGAACCAAGGCGATGTTTCGCCGTGATGGGTTGGCTTCCTCCGGCAGGAAATTCAGCAAGAGGCCGAGGACGACCACGCCAAGCACACCCAACATTGCGTTTGATTGAGATCCTCGCAAGAGGTCCACCGCCAAGAGCACGATGTTCACCACGAAACTCACCAACAACCACCGCTGAAGAGTGCTCACCTCTACGGGCGTGTACCATTGACGGACGGTGGATTCAGTGATCATGCGGCCGCCTCCGTTGCTTGTGTGCGCTTCATGTAGGTCCATGAGAAAGCGACCAACATCATGAAAATCACCACAGACCATGCGGCAGCGACACCGTAGGCGCCGTCTCTGAAAGCCACATCGTAAACGTACGTGATGAGAATATCTGTTTGGCCAGGCTCACCGAAGTAAAGGTCGGGTCCACCATCGGTGAGCAAGTAAATGACGTTGAACATGTTGAACGTCCAGATGAATCCCAACAAGGAGAGGGGAACGAGGGCGCTCTTCAAATTGGGGAGCGTCAAGTGTCTGAA
This sequence comes from Candidatus Poseidonia sp., assembly GCA_030741355.1. Classification (GTDB taxonomy): domain Archaea; phylum Thermoplasmatota; class Poseidoniia; order Poseidoniales; family Poseidoniaceae; genus Poseidonia. The sequence continues at coordinate 30,773 of JASLVM010000007.1, forward strand.
GGTGTCCCATGCCCCCACGCCATCAAGTTTAGCGGCCTCGTACATCTCACGAGGAAGCGCCTGAAGAGCACCGCTCAGTGACATCATCATGAACGGAACACCAAGCCAAATATTGACGAAAATCACCACGATTTGAGCACCGGTGGGTTCAGCGAGGAAATGAAGGTCAGTCCCTAAAACAGCGTTCACCAAACCCTCTGGCTGAAACATCCCCTTCCAAACGAGAACAGAGATGTAGGATGGAATCGCCCATGGAAGAAGGAGAACCGTTCGATAAGCTGTTTTTCCACGAATGTTGGCGTATTGAAGGACCATGGCCAAAAACAGACCAAGGCCAATATGGGCCGCGACGTTCACCACCGTCCAAATCAAGGTAAACAGGGTAACGCGCAGGAAGCCCGACGCCGTGAACACCTCGATGAAATTTGCAAGCCCGATGAAGGCCTGATCACCAAGTCGGGTGGCATCGGCGTCGGTAAAGGCAAGCCAAATGCCGTACAACACCGGATAAAAAGTGAGCATGGCGAGGGCAAACATCGCTGGAGCGATGTAGAAATGTGCAGATTTCCCGTGAAGCCGACCTGCCCGCACGTCCATCGCTCGACCATAACCAAGCAGCACCACGAGAGACAGGAAGATGGCCCCCAAAGCAAACAACACCGGCGAGGTGTCGCCTGCACGAGGAAGAACATCCCCCACGGTGGTGCTGAGACTGGCCTCAAAGACAACGCTTGATTCGCCGCGAATCACCACTTCATGAAGGACATTTGGCACCATACCCGTCAGGTCACATGCGACCAAGGTGGCTCCATCTGGAAGCAATCTTTCTCCATTGACTTCGACCATTTCTTGGCCGTCAGCCGTGCAAGAGGCGTAATGGGGGAGGAATGACTCCGGCGAAGAGGTTTGAACCAGTCGGCTGTGAAGTTCACCGTCAACCAATACCGTGTAGTCAGAAGAACCGTCGGTCGTGAAATTTACCGATACGGTCCGATACCCAAGATTCGCTGGTGGGGCCTCGGCTCGTTGAAGACCGTTCACGATGGAAATCAATTCATCGTTGGCGCCAACGAGGGCGTCTTCAGCGGTGGCCGTTTCGGTGTAGACCTGTTCAAAGGCGGTCACAAGGGGGCCGTAAACCATGGCCATGGCCCGAGTGGTGGGGGCAGGCGTACCGACTTCGATTTGGTCCATGAAACCGGACAGGACCGGGTCGGCGTTGATTTCAGAGTCGTTGGAAAGGGAGACATGCGTAGGCAACGTGTAGGTTTCCAAAGCAAAGGATTTCTGGACATCGCTGCTAGAAAGGAAAAGAGCCAACTCCACGGCTGCCATTTTCTCCTGGCTTTGCTTGCTCACGGTCCAACCTTTGTAGGTAACCAGCGGCGCCACCCGTTCTCCGGTCTCTTCAATGGTCGGCAACATTGCCTGACCCACATCAAGGCGACTTGCTTCGTAGGTAGCCCAATTCCATGGTCCATCGACGATCATGGCGGCTTTGGAGCCGATAAACTGGTTTTTCATGCCCTCCGTTTGTGTACCGGTGGCCACCACACCGTGTTCAAGTTCCAAATCCAGTAACCAATCGAGGGCTTGAGCGGAACCGGTTGAGTTCAGTGAAGGATGGCCGGTCTCGTTGAACAGAGAACCGTTGTAGCCTGCTTGAAAACCAAACCACCAGTAAGCGGATTTGACAGGAAGCGCAAGCCCTTGAACGTCCTGATAGGTCAACGCCTCGGCAGCCTCGAGCAAATCATTCTGCGTCCACGATGCATCAGGATAATCCACGCCTCGTGTGTCAAAGAGGGCCTTGTTGTACACCAAGGAGAGGGCATCTTGACTGGCGGGGAGGCCGTACAATGCTTCCCCATAGCGCATGGCGTGCAACGCACGTGCGTCAAAATCAGCGCGCTGCACCGGTGTGAGGTGAGGTCGTAAATCCTCGAGAAGGGGGAACCCATCAACGCGAACCTCTCCAATTGCACCCAATTGATCGCTTGACAAACGCATGAGGTCAGGGGCTTCACCGCCTTGGGCAGCCGTCATGAACAGGTTGTCTGCATCGCCAAAGGGAACGAGGGCCACATCAACGGTGATGTTTGGATTCAATGCCTCAAAATCTTTGACGGATTGAAGAAAGACATTCTCTTCCTTACTCTCGGCAGCAAAGGTGTGCCAAACGGTCAACGTAATCTGTTCACCCTCAGCCTCCTCTCCTTGAGCGGTGTTCTCGCCACCTCCCAAACAGCCAGAGAGAAGCAGTGCCCCCACCATGAAGAGGACCAGGCAAACCCGCCGGGCCTTCAACGGCTGAGGAACGGCCACGGTCATGATGCAACCAAAGGGATGGTTGCAATAAACCTCATGCGCAACAAGATTCCAAACTCATTCAAATCCCATGAGGGGGAGAATCTCCCGTAGGTCCTTGTTGCGAACAATCGGTACATCGGCTGAGAAAAATGCCTCTTCCGAAGATGCACGACTGGGATTGAATCCAATGAACCGACTTCCGTCAACTTTCATCGAGAGGTCCATCTCTGAATCTCCGATGGAAACACAGGCTTCTGGTTTGTACCCGTTCATTTCCAGCAAACGCGTGATGATCTCACCCTTTCCGCTGGCGTGGAGTCGACAGACACCCTCATCCGTCAAGTACCCATCATCGTCAAAGACAAAGCCGTTGGCAATCCAATCATCCACGTCAAGCATGCTGGCAATTGAACTGACAAAGAGGTCAACTCCTGCACTCACGATGGCCACGAAGACCCCTTCTTCCTTCAGGCGCTGGACCGTTTCCCGTGCACCTGGCATCAATTTGACGCCAGCGTAGGAACGAAACAGCTCGTCCTGATGGATCGGGTCCTGAACGGCTTTCCACATCTGGATGTCCGAGCGCATGAACTCAACGTCGCTGATCTCACCCCGGATAAACCGGTTCAGATTCAGCGCATTGTCCGTTCCAAAGGCATCGTGCAGCGTTCTCCATGAACTGACAGCATCCACGAGGACACCATCGCAATCGAACACAACGACATCGGGCCGTCCACGGTTGTCTTCCATGCCGTCACCTGCACTGCCTTCCTTGAAAGGCTTCGCACAACACAACAAGCGCACCAAGGAGAGGAGGTCCCGAGGGACCTCGCTCTCCGAGGCGTTCGTCCGAAGGACGAAATCGCTGTTCGACGTCAGTCAGCCTCAAGCCTTCTGGTCGTAGCTCAGGTCATCCCAAGTTCGGAGCAAAGCACCGTCTCCGTTGATAGGAGCGTAGCTCAGGGTGATCGTAGCGTCTTCAAGAGGCGTACCGTCTGGAGCATGGGTTCGCACAAAGATCGTATCTCCGGAGTTGAAGGTCGAAACCGACCGAGTCTCCGATTCTGAGATTTGTTCCTTGGTCACCGAGTCCACGAAGGTCACGAAGGCGTCGCTGTTGGCAGGGTTGAACCCGTACACGCCGGCACTGTCAGCCAGGTTTACCGAGTACGTGTTGAGGGCACCCGTAGCGTTGGTGTAGAACACCTTCACTTCGACCGCTTGAGTAGCAAGCGGGGTTTGGGATTGCTCAACCGTGATGCGCCAGTGGCCTTCGTCAGCATCAAAGCCGTTGATGTCTTCGATGTCGAAGGTTACACGGGGCACACCCTTCACGTCGGTTTCAGCGAGGCTGGAAGCCCACACGTAGATGACACCGGACAGAACCACGGTGATAGCGACCATCAGGATGGTAGCGATCACAGGGCTGACGGCAGCGTCGTCCTCAGCCATCGACTCCACTTCTTCTTCGTCATCAGCACGGCGGCTGGCGAAGGAGAGCGCACTGACGAAGAGACCCGTGAGGGCCACAGCGACGATGCTTGGGGCGAACGATGGAACAGCGCTGGCACCGATGGTCTCCACAACATCTGGCAGGAACTGGTCCGTGGCCAGGAAGTTGCTGGCTGGTTGGTTGGCGTGATTACACACGTCAGCCGTAGCCAAGGAGGTCATGATGTTGTTACACCAGTTGCTGTCTTCGAGGAGCGGTCGGCGTTCCGACGTCTTCGTAGCGTTCTTACCGTACTGACCGGGCTTGGACCATGGGTCATCGCTCTGCACGTTGTTGATGATAGCGTAGTGCGATCCGGGCTCATCAGCCTGGAAGCGGTCTGCAGCGGTCACCGACATGTCGCAGGGGTTGGCCAAACAGGTCACAACGTCCATCTCGACCCACACATGGGTGGTGTCCTTGGTGATGTAAACATCCTCGGTGTACTTGACGCTGGCACCGTAGTCAGGCACAGCGTAGTAGCGAGTCAACTCAACATCATCATGTCCATCCGTGTGGTAGGTGATGGCCAGCATGTGGTCGTATCGGTAAGGTCCTTCGTCGCCACCGCCGTTGACAGCGATGGTGACCGGCACGTAGGTTCCGGTCATGACGTTGGTGACACCGTTGAAGCTGAAGCCAGCCTCGTCGTCGAAGAAGTAGTCTGGCACCTGCTCACGGACGTTCTCAACACGAACACCGATTTCCTTCGTAGCCACACCTTGCTGGTAGTCAGCAATGGCCATCACGCTTTGGTCGTAGTTTGGCACATACGTGTTGTACTCGCCTTGCGTGGTTGGAGCCGTTGGTGTGTCTCGGAGGACCAAGCGGATCTGACAGTACTCCGAACCGGACGGTCCAATCTGGTGGATACCGTTGTTGTTCAGGTAGTCAATCTCCCAGTCGTTGGCGTTGGTGGTTGCATCCTCAATGAGGTCGAACACGAGGTCATCACCGACGATGGTCGTGGTGAAGTAGTTCGTGTAGACACACTGGTCAGTGGATTCAACCGTCCAAGTCAAGTCGTCCAGGTCATGGTCGATGTCAGTCTTGATGGCCGACAGGTCGTAGGTCAAGTTCGCCACGTTCTCGTCATCTTCCATCAAGGAGATGGACCATGGGAGGGCGGGGATTGAACCGTTGTCAGCGACCATAACGGTGTCCGTCGAGCGGTTCCAATCCATGATGACTGGAGCGTCGTTGACTGGAGCAACCGAGAAGACCACATCAAAGGATGCAGCATCTTGGTTCTCTGCACCGTCGTCAGCGAGGCCGAGCGTGACCGTACACTTGCCACCCAACTCGTTGTTGGTGTTTTCAGTGATGGCCAGTTCGTTGTTCAGGATGTCGACGCTGAAGGCGGAACAGGCGTCCGATGTGCCCGTGTCAACAGCGCTGGCGGACCAGGTGTAGACTTGGCGGGCAGGGGACTGCTCGTTGGCCATGTCTCGGATGTACGATCGGGTAGCGTTCGACACATCGCCCAAGAACTTGGTGTGTGTACCAAATCCTTCTGGGAGGATGTTGTAGTTGCCGTCGTCTTCGGAGAAGATTGGCATACAGTCGCTGCGCTCGATGTTACAGATGACTGGAGCGTCGTTGATGTTGTTCACCGTGAAGGTGATGTTGTGGGAGTCGCTCAGACCGTTGCTGTCAGTGACCTCGAACGAGAACACCATGGTACCGAACTGGTCGGTCTCTGGCGTCAGCGTGACGTCTTGGCCGTTGAGGGCGCTGTGAAGGAGGTCGTTGTTGTTGAACGCAACCATCGTTCCTTCTGCCATGGTCCAAGTCAACGAGGACTCTTCGTCTTGCACATCGTCAGCCAAGTTGGTGAGGCTGAAGGTGAAGGCGCCTGAGTCTTCGTCTCGACTGAAGTCCACAAGACCGTCGGCCGTGTCCGTTCCATCGGTGTCGATAACTGGACATGCACGCTTGATGTCAATGGTGGCTTGGACGTTGGTCGTGTCGCCGGTTCCAGCCACGTAGTTGTCATCAAAGACGACGTTGGTGGCCATGGAGATGTCCTCAACAGTTGCCCAGTCGTAGGCACAGGCTGCTGGCGTCTTGATCATCAGGTCGTAGTTCTTCTGACCGGTGGCCGTGGTGCTGCCCTTGTAGGACTGGTAGACCAAGACCTCGGAGGTCAAGGTGCCGTCAGCGAGATCGCCGTGGGTCAACTCAACGGTCATGAACTTGGAAAGGTCCTGCAGCGTAGCAGAGCTGTCCAAGGTCTGAGTTGGGTGAACCACACTGATGTCAGCCGTGGTTTCGCCTTGCACGATGGCCACGATGTCAATCTCGTCTGGCATGCCGCCGATGCGACTCCATGGGACGCCGAACTCAGCAAGCGAGGTGGAGAAGTCCACATCGACGTTGGCCGTGCTCAGAGAGGATGGACTCCATCCGAGGAAACCGTAGCTGTAGAGGTCGTAGGAACCTTCGCTGTCAGCCCACAACACGTAGTTGGCGCTGAACGGTAGGTCGTGTGCACCACCGAGACCGTTGTAGCCGACATCGGAACCACCGCTACCGGTGTTGAGGTAAATCAACACGTCCGAGTTGGACAGGTCGGTGTTGGTCATTCCGAAGTAGATACCATCGCCTTCGATGTAGGTGGCGAGGAAGTCATCCGTACCGTCGCCGCTCATCACACCAGGCATAGCGTAGCCGGATGGGTTGAGGGCGTTGCCGCCGTTCCAGTCTTCATCCGAGCCGTCGACCGTCATGGCCTCGGGCTGGAAGGAGGTTGAAACATAGGAAGCACGCTCGTCATCAGTGGACATCAAGAGAAGAGCAACCTCGCTGGATGGAGCCGTACCCAAGTGGGTGGACTCAATGCTCATGAGGTTGGCTTCGTCGATGACAGCCGAGGTAGCAACGGCAATCTTGCTGGAGTCCAGCGTGTTGCCGATCGAGGTGATGTGGGCGTTGTTGCCAGCGTTCACTTGCGTGGTGGCGTCGGCCCAGGTCATGTTCTCAACGCTACCGGTAGCATCGACCACAGACAGAGCGGTGGTGGCGTCAACAACACCACCGTCCCAGCGGAACGGAGTGTCTTCGACGTACATACCGATGAGGCCTGAAGCGTCCATTGGGTAGACCCACACATCTGGGCTGCTGACCACATGGAGACCGGTACCGGTGGCACCGCCGTCAACATGAGCGTCAATGGCCACAACGTAGGTGTCTTCTGCGTAAACAGCGTAATCGCTGCCTGCGAGTGAAGCACCGCCAATCATGAAGAGATCACCGTTTTCCTTGCTAACACCAGTGGCGAAGCCGCTGATGTCGGTGCCGTTGAGCGTCAACACCGTGTTGGTGTCGTCGCCGAGGATACCGACCGTGGACGAGAGGTCATCACCGGTAATGGTGGAACCAACGTCGCTGAAGTCGCAGTCTTCGATGATAATGGCGTTGTCGCCGAGGTTGATGGTGTTGGTGCCGGACTGGATGGCCACCGAGTCACACGAGGTGGCCGTGATACCAACAGCGTTCGGAGAGGTTCGACCAGAGGACAGGCCAATGGTGTTGCCACTGACATCGGGTCCGAGGTAAGAACCACTGCCGCCGGAGGATTCAACGACGCTGATCGTTGCACCACCGTCGCCCCACGAGTCAGAAACCACAAGGCTGTAGCTTCCAGCATCCGAATAGGTTCGGAGAGGGCTGTACTCTGCGTTGCTGTTGAACGAGTAGGTTGGCCAGGTGTCCTTGGTGCCGTCTGGCTTGGTGACTTCGATGCTGATTTCGTAGCCCCAACTGTCGGTACCGAGGTTCAAGGCGGCGCTCTTGCCGGCGGCAAGGGTCCACGTACAACTGGTGGTGCGGCGGTAATCGCTGCTGCCAATTGAACAGAGTGAATTGGTCGGTGATGGTGGAGCTTCCATGCTGTCGAGATACATACCACCGTCGGCGTCCGTGAGGACGTTGTTGGTGATGTTTCCACTGCCTCGGAAGACGTAGACACCCGTTGAGGTGTCATCACTGATACCGCCAATGTCGTTGCCGTCAATGGTGAAGTCAGCCACACGGTTGAGGTAGAAGGCGTCATCGCCGCCCACGACCGTGTTGTCCTGAATCAAAACATCCTGAGTCTTTCCGTTGTAGATGGCCACTGCGTGTCCATTGGATGGGTTGAACTCGTTGTCAGTGATGGTAGCACCCTGAACTTCGTTCGAGTTGTAGAACCAAACATCGGCGATTTCACCACCGTCTTCGAAGACGTTGTTGGTGATGGTCACGTTGTCTGCTCCGATCTCACTGGTGCTGTGGCTGTAGTAGTATGGAGAACGTTCGTTCATGATACCAACACCACAGTCAACGAAGGTGTTGCTGTCAACGAAGTTGCCGTCGCCACCGTTCATAATGACACAGATGTCGTTGTAGTTGATGGCGTTGTTGAGTTCGGTGTAGCCCTTGAAGTGGACGAACGTGTTGTTTGTCAACTTGAAGAAGTCCAACTCGTACTGGTTGTAGTAGCCGTAGCCCATAGCACCAATGACGTTCGAAACACCGGAGATGGTGGTGTTGTCCATGTCAAGGTTGAGCGAGTAGTAGCGGTAGCCAATGGTGAAACCTTGAGGCACGCCAGCACTCGAAACAGCAACTGCGGTGACACTTGCATCGTGCATGTAGAGTGAGGACTCACCCTGGTAGTATGGATACATACGGTTGTTGCCTTCGAAGTCGTAGGAAGCGGTGGAAATCCAGGTGCTTCCGTTCCAGTTGTGCTTGCCTTGTGAGAGGTACATGAATGGAGCGTCCATCATGACGGTTTCACCAGCAAGGTCGTTTCCACTGTGGCTTCGGAGGTATCCGTACTCAACCAAACCGTTGCTGAACGTACGGCTGCCCGAGGAGGACAGGCCGCTTGCACAGCGATCTTGCTTGATGTAAGCTGTTGAGGTGTAGCAGATACGGGCGGTAAACTCGTCTTCGAGGTACACGGTATCGCTGTTTCCAGCGGTGTCCGTGAGACTCATGGTATGGAAGACGTATCGGAAGTCCGCTGCGTTGTTACCACTGTTGGTCCACGAATATGCAATGGTTGCGGAGGCAACTGCTTCGTAGCCGTTCAAGTTCTTGGTACAGATGCTGGAACAAGAGCCACTGTCAACGGTCTGGGTGACGAAGGTGATGTCGTTGGCAACACCGTTAGTGTCGGTGTCGGCCATGCCGGTCACCGTACCATCGGCGTCCTTCAAAATCACCGTTGTTCCGTCCACATTCTCTGAAACACCAGAGACGTTAGCCTGCAAGGTGATGTCAACTTGACGTAGGCGAGAGAACAGACCTGTTCCTGTGACTTCCACCGTATTGGTGTCAATTGAACCTTCGATGAATTCCATCTCGGAGGAACCGCTGATCACCACATCCTTGGTGTTGGACATGACCACATCGGTGAGGATGAAATCACCGCTACCGGCGCTTTCAATACCCACGGCGTTGTTTTCGATGTTCATGTTCGCCAACTCTACGGTTGCAGAGGTGCGTGAAGCATACTTGAACGCAGGTCCAGCGGAACCCGTGAAGGTTCCCGTTAGGTCGCCACCAAGGTCGGTCTGGTAGTAGATACCAGCAACGAGTTGGTTTTCCAAATCAATGTTCTCAAGGTCAACTTGACCCGATGCTGTGTTGGAAACAAGCACACCGTAGTTGCCGTCTGAAACGTTCAAACGGTTAGCGGAAGCAGAGGCTTGACCAATAACTTCCATACCCGCCTGAGAGGGTCCGACAACATCGATGTCTTCGAAGTGTCCAGCAGCGAAAGCGCCGCCGATCTCAATACCGGTGTCGGCTCCCGTGATGGTACCTTCCTTGAACAGAGGCGTACCTGATTCACGGACGTAGTCTCCAAGGTCGCTGGCATCGTTGCCGGAGCGAGCGACGAAGTCGTATCGGTCCTGGTAGTTGTCAGCACCACGGTGGAGGACGTCCATCCAAAGGTAGACCTTCGAGATGTTTCCGCCGTTAGCCGCAGCAGCAGAGATGTCAACAACCGGGAAGGTCATTCGAGCGCTGTCGCCGCTGTTCATGTAGTAGGTGTAGGCGTAGTCTTGACAGATACCGTAGTTGTTGGGGTATCCACCTGAAGCGTAGCTTGGTGGGTTTCCAACGTTTCCGGGCTGACCTGGTCCAGTTGAGGGCTGTCCGTTGTTTCCTTCAGGTGGTGTGTAAACACCGTTGAAGTAGAAGGACGGAGAGTAAGCGCCCCAGTACTTGTATGGGTAGCGGGACTGGAAATTGCCGGTTGGACTGTTATCCGTAGCCTCCCAATCGAAACCGAACTCGTCCGGTGATTCGTAGTAGTCAGGGAAGCTGACTGCTTGGTTGAGCCAGTAGCGGTAGAAGTAGTAGAAGTAGCCGTCGTAGCTAGCGTAGTTAGGACCGTAATTGTAGCCGTAGTAGTTGCAATGCCAGGAGGGTGCACCACCGGTTCCACCGTTGTAGGTGTGCGTTCCTGCGGTGACCGCTGGGTCGTTGGAACCGTATGGATAGTATCCTTCTTGGCCGCTATCGGTGATGTTCCATTCGTTGCCAGCATCGTCCTCGAACATGATGTTCATTCGGTCGGTGATGAAGTAGTACTTGCTCGTAGCATAGTTGTAGCTTGGGTGAGCGTTTCCACCGGCGTAGACTGAGTTCGCACCAACCTGTAGGTAGTTGCCCGTGCCCAAGTAGGTGGACAGGTCAATCTTGTAGGTGGTCCAACCAGCGGCTGCGCCAGAGAGGGACGTACTTCGGTAGATGGTCGGCAACGACATGCCACCGTAGGCGTTGATACCAACGGTGTTGCCGGTTGACGTGAAGCCATCAACTTGAGGAGCGCCGTTGTAGCTTTGGATACCAATTGCAGCGTTCTTGACAATGATGTCAGAGAGCGTAGCACCGGAGTTTTCGATCCAAATCGCCGTACCGGTTTGGCCGGTGTTGATGATGCTGGACGAATCAATGCTTGCAGAGCCGCCTTGGATCTTGACCGTCGACATTTCGTCAGCAGATGCAGACGAACCGAAGATGGTAGCTGCGTCCATCATGTTCAGCGTAGCACCGTTGCCGATGTAGAGCGCTGATTCAGTGGTCGTGTCCCAAGCGATGTCTCGCATGTTGGCGTTGTCAAGTGTCAGCGTACCGCCGTTCTGGATGTCCATGTGCAGTCCGTAAGTTGACGAAACAGCACGGATGGACGCAGGGCTTCCGGAGGTACCGTCGTTGTTAGCGGTGAGGAAACCGGTGTCCTTGATGGTGATGACCGGAGATGACGTAGCCGTGCTGAGCACACGGAGCGAACCACCTTGCAACTCAAATCCACAGGTGTCGAGCGTGATGTCTGCCGCGACCGTAATGGAGGTGTCGTCAAACGTAAAGGTGCTCGTAGCAGCGTTGTAGTTAGCGCTGAGGTTGCTGTACGCTGGGAGGTTGATCAACTTGTAACAATCCAAGGTAGGATCGTTGAACACGATTGGAGCGGGCTCCAAGAGCATGTCAAGGTGCGTCCCCCAGGTGTATCCGTTGGTTGGGTACCAGTCACTGGCCAAGGTCGCATCAGGGTAGTCATCGGGGTAGGTCTCGTTTTGACCGGCCGTACCGAAGGCACGGATAACGTGGTCTTCGTAGGTCGTACCGTCGCTGTCTCCCACAACAACCCAAACGCTGGTGTTTCCGTTAGCGTCCGTGGTGTGGCTTCCGATTTCAAACAATTCGTTCATGCTGCTGTCAAGGAGTGAGGCCGTGATAGTATGGTCGGCCTTGTACACCTTGACTTGAGTTCCACCTTGGTTAGCAAGACGGTAGACCGATGCGTTTGCAAGGCCACCGAAGTACACCATTGACGGGTTCGAGCTGGACGATGAAACATCGTAAGCACAGTTGCTGGTATCGCCACTGGAGTCCGAACAGTCGTTGCCGTTGAGGGCGACGTCGATCAGAACCACATTGGTTCCGGAGCGAGCCTTTGCAAGTTCGGTTGTACCGCTGCTAACGCTCGTACTGGAGACGGTGGATTCACCCAGCGTGATGTGGGAGTTTCGTCCGTCGATGACGTGAGCAGAACTGGCACCGTGAGCAATGGTTGCATCGCTGATGGAAATCTGGTTCTTTGCCGAGGAACTGGAACAGCTGCTCTTGAACGATTCAAAGGACGGGCTGTCAATAACCATCGACCAGCCACAGCCAGAGACCGTAAAGGCGTCAATGTCCCAGTTGTCCATGGACAACGTTTCAGTGACAATGGATGAACCACTCATCGACACATCTTCTGCAGTGATGTCGGTAAAGGTACCAGGGTGCATACGCTGCATGGTGATGTCACCAGCGGTGACCGTGTCAAACACGGCGCTGGAACTCGATGGACCGTTTCCGGTTTGTGACCATCCACCGGGGATGAGCCACAAGTCAGCACTGCCGAAGTCAACATCCGTCATTTGGATGCTGCCCATGGCATTGATACCAGAGTTGGCGTAGCTGTCAACATCGACGTTGTTCAGGACAACGTTGGAGTTGGTTCCGAACATCGAGTCAATGGCCACACCGGTTTGAGCCGATGGGTTGGTGACCGAGACGTTGGAAACCGTGACATGTTGCAAGTCAACATCGATGAAGTTCACGTACGAGTTCTCGACCGTCAAGTTCTCTGCGTGGAGAGCACCTGCAGTGGAACCGGGGTAGTTCACAATGGTACCGCCCCATGTTTCACCGTCGGTGTTACAGTTCTTGATGGTCCCTTCCTTGAGTGTCGCAATGGAGTTTTCAGGGAAGTTGAAACAAGCTTCGTCGACACCGTCGATTGAGAAGTCCTGCATGGTCACCACTGTACCTTGGCCGCTACCGTGCGTGAACACAGCACCAACGTTGGTGAAGGTGACATCGCTCATGGTGTAGTTGCCCGTGTTACAGTCAGCGGTTGCACTTCCACAAGATGGACCGGATCCATCGTGTCGGCTACCAGAGCGGAACACGGCATCGTCGGTGTTGTTGAAGTTCACGTGGCTGAATTGATGTCGGTCATCTGTACCACTTGCGGTCGTACAGTCGTCGGTGAAGGCCATACCTGTCCAGTCGCCACCGTTCATGCCGGTGATGTTGATTGGATGGGTGGCGTTTCCGAGGGCCGTCATCTTGGTGCACGCACCGTCAAAGGAGATTCCCTTGCCTGCAGCAATTTCGATTTGAACACCAGGCTTGATGGTCAAGTCGGAAGAGACGACGAGGTAATCGTTCGAGGGGTTGATGCGAATTGGGCTGTCGGTCATGTCCCACACTGGGTCGGACGTGATGTCAGCCGTGACATCGGTTCCCTTGCCTTCGTAAGGCATCACGCGGTAGTAGACGGAACAATCCTGACTGGAGGTCGTGTAGCAGTAGTACTGGTTGTAGCCGGTCCAGAACGGAGCGATGGTACCTGGGCGTGATAGCGAGCTGCCAGAGTATGGCAGAGCAGGCTGGTGGTACGTCCAGAGGTTGCGCTCAACGTTGGTGTTACCGTTGCTGATGAAGTACATCGAGCCTTGGCGGCTGAGTTGGATACGGTCGTTGGAGTCGTCGCCGTCGTAGGTTGTTCCGAAGTAATCGAACTCAAATCCTGCAGGGATGTCAATGTTCGCGTTGCAGCGAGCCTTGTAGGTGTTCCAGTAGTAGGAAGAGATGCAGTAGTAGAGGTAAGGTCGGCCGTTGGAGGTGCCCGTCATCGCTGTGTCAGCGTTGGTGACTTCCACCAATCCCTTGTCAAAGGATTCCCATGCGTGTGAAGTGGAACTCGTAGAGATACGGAAGTTCGACGTCGTAGGGATGTGCCCTGGGTTGGTGTTGAAGCTGGTGGAAGAGGAGTGAGCGATGCTCGCACCCTTCTGACGGGTTTGGTCCATGTAGCCGATCGACCAAGAGTTGTAGGTGGTACGGCAGTTGCTGTCGTACTTGTATTCAATCTCGTTGGTCACGTCGTAGAACAAGGCTTGGACCGTACAGAGTTGTCCGTAGGTGTAGTAAGCCATGTCTCGCCATTCAACGACGAACACCTTGTTCGGGTCGCCTCGCTCAAAGGAGTACGTCGAAGAGGTGTTGGTGTTGATTCCAGCAGAGACCGTTGAAACGTCTTGAGACTTGAAGTAATACTCGACCGTGTCGTTGACTTCCAAGTCTTCGATGTCGGCACTCCACGTACAAGCAGCCAGTGCACATTGTGCACGGGTCTTACCGGCTTCTTGGGACATAGCCGTCGATGTCCAGCTACCTGCCGTACCGCCATCAGGCGTGATACGGTGATAGAGGGTCGGGCCAGTACCAGCGGCACTGCTCACGTTCAAACCGGATGCAGGGTCGCCACCGTCAATGATGGTGACCGAGACCGTACGCTGCTTGGCGTGCGAGTCTTGCATGGAGCTGTGAATCATCTCAGGCTTGAAGGTGTCAGGCGTTGGCGCCACGTTTCCGACCTTGTAGGTGATGTCGCCCGTGCTGGCTTGACGGCCGTAGTAGCCGGAGCCGAGAGCGAAACCACTCCATCGGTAGGAGGAAGTGGAACCGTAGATCATGTAGTAAGCCGAGGTACAGCGGTCCGTGCTGATGGACCGGTAGAAGTAGTACCATCCGTTGGTGGTGACACACAATCGGTTGGCGGTCGTGGTGGTCTGCGTTGCGTTGAACGAGAACGTACCGAAGCTACCGGTGATGTCGCCGGGGATGGCGAACTTGTAGGCTTGCGAGTATCCATAGGAGACACTGGCCGTAGCGCTGTTGCCACCGGTGAGTGGCGTGTCGATACCGGTTTGGGTGTCGACACCAACGGTAGCCCATGCGTTCTTGGTGCTGTCGTACACGAAGATGAGGTTCATGCTTGGACCGTTTTTGGCACTGATCCACAAGTAGCCATCACCGTTGTTGTTCCAAAGGTTCTGGTTGAACTTGTTCGAACCGCTGTTCATGCCGTAATAACCGTAGGCAGGTGCCGTGTTACCACGAGCCAACCAGTTTCCGTAGAAGGTGCTGGTTCCGGTGTAGAAACAGGACGAAGAGCCAGTACCACAGCTTGAGGTGTCGAATTCAAAGAAGTATTCGTCAGAGTGGCTGTAGTAGGTCATCTGTCGGTCAAAGAACCCTTGTGGGTTGAAGTAGCTACCAGCGTGGACATCGGTGGTCAACACGGTCATCTTCTTGTGAGAAGTTGGTGCGTTGGCTGGGTCAACGATGTCGACTTGGTAAGGCGTAGGCGTGGTTTGCGTACCGGTCAAGGCAGGCTCGTAACCCACGTTTGCGCCGTTGCTACCCTGGTTCAGGTCTTGGTATTTCCAGTAGTACTGGAAGTCGTCACCGTAGCTCAAAGCGTCCACTCGAGCCTTGAATCGGCATTCGGTGGTCGTGCTCGAGCAGGTTCCGATAGAGACGAGTTCACCTGCGTCGAATTGGTTGTTGGAACCCAATCCGTACGTCGTGCTGCTCCACGTGGTACCACCATCGGTGGTGTAGTGGAGTTGAGGTGCACCGGAGGTGGTGGTGTCAATTCCAGACATGTCTGTTAGCGTGATGAAGAGGGTTCGCTCACCTTCAATGTAGGAATCTAGTCCGGTGTAAGGGACGAAGTCCGAGGTTGGGGCGTCGGCATCCGTACCACCAGAGTAGGTGATGAGGAGGTGAGAGTTACGGCTTCCAGAGGCAATGCCGTAGGTGCTGAAGTAAGCGCTTCCACCGGTGTAGTACTCGCCGATACCAACGTTGCCATTGTTGCTCATGGCGTTGGTGATGATGGAGACACCACCGGAGGTTGCGGCACAAGCTGTAGCGGAGTTACAGAGGTTCACGGTCTTCCAACCGGTACCGCTGCTGCTCACCGTGGCTGCGGAGGGCGAGAGGCCAATGGAAGCCTTGAGGCTTCGACCTGCCGTTCCACCGTAGTTGGTGGTCATGTAACTGTTGCTGATGGAGGAACCGGAACAAGAGCCGGAACCCATCGAGTAGGAATAGCGGGGTGCTAGACCACAGCTTTCGAGAACCTTCACTTGGAAGGTGCGGGTGGAACCGTAGGCGTAGTTCATGTATTTCTTCCACTCGATCTTGTCGACCGTAGCACCGCTTGGGAGGGAGCTGGAAGAGGTGAACGTGTACTTGTGCCATGGGATGTAGTAGTACGAACCATAGTAGCGGTAGTGGCGTCGGTAGGTGTTTGTGTAGCAGTTAGCGTAGTAGATGTAACAGTAGCCACCGCTGGAGGAGTTCACACGGATTGACGGGTCAATCACGATTGGGTAAACGCGGTCCTCGTCAAGAAGCCAGTCGGACTCAACCACGGTGATGAGGAGAATCTCTGGGCCGTGGACTTGAACGAAGAACGTTCCCATGTAAGGCTCGTCGGCGCCGGCTTCCATGATAACAGGAGCAGGGATTTCGACAAGCAATTCACCGGTTTCGATGTCGCGGATTTGAAGGTCTTCTTGCGTCTTGAAGAGGTCTTCACCGAGCATCGTTTCTCCGGAGTAGAGGGCGTAGCCAGCAGGCATTCGCAGACCTTCACTGAGTCCGAAGTATTCGGCAGGCTCTGGAAGGACAGGGACCTCACGGAGGATGAGGTTCTGCTTGACCTCAGTGCTCTCGACGGCGTAGTCGAGGTCATAGCCTTCAGCGAGCGGGTAGCGGATGACGTTGCCGCCAACTTCCACGCCGTTCGGGCTAGGAGCAGTGATGAAAGGTTCAGGAGCTGAACCTGATGCATCGAGGGTCACGAGCATGGGGTTGATACCGGAGATCACCGGCTCAACAAACTCGTTTGCCTGGACCGAGATACCGCTTGCGACTTCAGGGGCAAAGTACGTCGTGAAGGTGTTCTCCGTGACTCCCCAGCCCTCTGGGTAGGCCTGAATGTTCAGGTCAATGTCTTCCCAAGTTCCGTCAGCCGACATGTAGTGCACAGGTTCACTGCCCACGACTTGCGTGATGGTGCCGTCCTCATTGAGGAAGGCCTTGGTCTTGGCGTCTCGCATCCCTTGTAGTTCAAGCGATGGGTCGTATTCGTAATCTGCTTCAGCGATTTTTTCGGGGAGAGCAAAGGAATCCTCTGCTCCAGTGGTGGCTGCTTCCACAGACTCCACAGTTGCCGCTGCCTCGTCGTTGTTCACGTAGCCGCTCATTGGCATGAGCACCATCAATGCGCACAACAACAGTGCAATCCCGATACCGCCGAAGACGGTCTTTTTCTTGTTATTCTTGTTTCCCAACATATGTCATTCACCCTATACGGACTGTATGCACTGCATCCCACGCCTTACACCATTTATATGGATTGGGGTGCAAAATCTTTGATTAATTGGCCAAAATCTCGCCAATCGTACATCGTTTAGAATCGAAAACTGACGCCGAACGATTCAAAGATTTCAAGAAATTTTGAAAAAAATATCAAAGCTTGGTTTGTGGTCGATGATGAAGTCGTTCTTCCTTGCTTGCAGGGTGGTCAAAGACCTCGAGGAAGGGGATCAAAACCCAGCATTGACTTGTCCAACGTCTCTGGGTTGGAGGAAGAGAAAAGAAAAGGCCAGAGGGGCCGCCTTGGCGACCCCTCCAGCGTTGTACACCTCGGAGAGGTGGATGTGCTTTAGCACGGTTCAGGGATCAGTAATCCCAGTCCTTGCCTTCGCCGTCTTCACCGTCTCCACGGGAGAGGATGAAAGCACCTGCGATGAACGCCACGATGACGACGCCACCGATGAGGCCCCAGGTCCAGGTTGGAACGCTGGAAGAGGTATCATCGCCGGTATCGCCGATGGTTCCGTTGCCATCATTGGTGTTGCTGCTGTCAGAGACACGGGTGTCAATGATGCTGTTCATCGAGGCAGCGGCGTCCATGTTGCCCAAAGCGTCCATTGGCACAGCGGTGAAGAAGTACTCTTGACCGGTGCGGATGCTGGGCATGTCGATGCTGACCGTGGTTGCCGAAGCACCCATGGCTGCGTCTGGACATGGCGTAGGCATTTCACCAACGGTGAAGTCCTCGGTTGACCAGCAGACATGCCACATGGCTACGTCGCTGGAGTCTCCGGTGACTTCCCAGGTGATGACCCACTGACCGTCTTGAGCGGCCACAGCAAGGTTGCTCGCTGCGACATCGCCGTCGACTTGCTTGTCGGCCACAACGCTGGCGATTCCTGGTGTGGAACAGCCTTGCTCGTTGCAAACGGCGACTTCGAGGTGGTAGGTCTCACCGTGGGTGGTCTGAGAACCACTGTAGGTGTAGGTGCGGTCTTCGTCAGCGACGGTGGCTTCGAATGCATTGGCACAGTCGGCCTCTGCAACACAAATGCTCACGACAATGCTGTCGGAATTCAGCAGGGTACCGGTGATGTCCCAGGTCATGGCGATAGCGCCGCCACGGGTGGCCTCAGCACTGAATCCACTGACGGAGGCGTCGGGGATGGAAGCTTGGGCGAGTTCGCCGCCCATGAGCACCATCTTGCCGGCGGGGACAACTGGGCTGTTGGAAGGCACGTCGTAGGTGAACATCTCGGTGCTGGCGTCAACATCGGTCGAAGCATCGGAGAGGAGAATCCACTTGCCGGAGCCGTCGATGTACCAAAGCGAGGTGGCTTCAACGTCCTTGGCCACGATGACCGAGATGGACTGTTCGAGCACGTCGCTGGCCGTGTAGGTGCTGCTTGGAACGTAATCCAACGCAGCCACAGCACCGTAGGTGCCCGTGAAGCCCTCAAGTTGCACGGCGTCGTAGGAGGTTGCATCAGCGTCCGAGAAGGACGTGATGGTGAACTCCGACTGACCGTTGTAGTCAAGGCTGTATTGAAGCTCTACACCAGCATCGCTGGTGGCGGTGGCCACGGCGCTGTTCCAAACGAACATGTCAATCTCCTGAGAGACCTCGCCGTTGTGAGCGTCGGTGACGACCACGGTGACCGGAGAGTTTCCGATGAAGTCAGGGAAGACCGGCGTGGTACACACGGTGGCGCCCTCGGCCTGCGTACCGGTACAGCCGCCAATTTCGCCACCGGGGTAAGAGTAGGCGAAGTTGAGGCCGTCACCGGATGGGTCGTCCACGTCAAAGGCCGAAACGGCAAAGACGAGTGGGGCTTCTTGTCCAACGACGATGTCGCCTTCGGTGTTCAACTCAAAGGAGGTGATCACGGGAAGGTTGTTGACAACATCAACGACCATGGTCATGTCGTTGTTGCTGGGTCGTAGGTCCGTACCGCCGTCCCATGGAACTGGGTCGGTGTCCGTGCTGGACTTGTTGTTCATGTGGAGACTGAAGTCGATGGTGTACTCGCCTGGTTCCATGGTCACAAAGGTACAAACCGAACCGCCCATGATGCCAAGTGGAGACCAAGCATAGGGCATGTCAGTACCTTGGAGACATTCCGTGAGGACGCCGCTGGCGGTTTCAACGCCGTCGAGCGAAATCGTGTAGGTCATGTTCCAGCCGTATTCCTTGGTCATCTTGCTACCGCGGTGTTCAACGTCAGCGTAAACGAGGGAACAACCCACGTTGAGGTCACCGTCTTCACCTTGTTGTGTGAAGGTGGAGGCGACGCCGCTGCAGTCGGAATTGTATCCTTGGTAGACGCCCATGCGAGAGATGCGGATGTCATCGTAAACATCGGTGCTTCCAGAAATCATGTCCGAATCGGTCTTTGGTCGGTCATCGCCGGATTGAGCGACTTCACAGAGGTTGTTCCACGTGGTCACGTTCTCGTTGCCTTCGGTCGCTTCTGATGATTCAACACACTCTTCGTACTGGCCGTACATCGTGTATTCCACCAACTCAGCCTCAAGTTGCCAAGCGGCGTTCGACTGGGTACCGGGCGTGATGGCTCCGGAAATTTCCCATGTGGTTTGGTAGGAGAGGACCGCACGGCTACCGGTCTGGGTAGCGTTTGGGTCGGATTCGTTGGCGTAGATGTCAACGGTGGTCGTGGTTCCTGCCACCAAGGTGTTGATGGTCAAAGCATTTCCACCAACCTGGCCGGAGGCTTGTCCACTCAGGGTGAGGAGGACCTCAACGTCTCGTGGGTCAAAGGTGTCAGAACCGTCCGCAGTGACCTTCAACTTGAAGTCAATGTCGCCTTCAGTGGCGCTGGCGTCGAACGAGGAAGCTTCCAGTTCTTCAGCCATGCCATCGCCGTCGGTGTCAGCGACCCACAAGAGGTCAACCTCGACATCGTACCAGTCCTCAACGAGAACGTAAACGAGTTCGGCGTTGTTGGCCGTATCGATATCGGTTGGGGACTCAACGGAGATTTCAACCATGTATTCGCCACGGGTTGGAGTCCAGGTGATGTCGCCACCGCCGCCATCGAGTTGGAGAGTGGATTTACCGCCTCCAAGGAAGGCGCCTGCAGTCAACGGGTCAACGCTACCGTCGTAAAGACAAACGGTGATGTCGTCACACATGACGTTGGCGTTTTCCCAGATCAAATCATTGCCGGTTGCATCCTTAGCAACCCCGCCCACAGCACCGCTCGAGTCGGTGAGGTAAACGGTGACCGAGTACGACAACTCGTCGATGTCCGCATCACCGTCGTTTTGGATGAACGCCGAGAACGTGGTCTCTTCGCCCACCTGCAAGGTGTTGCGGCAACCCTGGTCGTTGCACGTGGTTTCTTTCGGTGTTGTGATGGCAACCACCGTTGCGTCCGCTCCAGAGCGTGCGCCGGTTTCTTCGATTACCACTTGTTCTTCAAGCTCGTGAAAGTCAATGCCAGCGAACAAACTCGTCAACATCAACATCCCGAGGATTACAGGTGTCATATTCTTCATGTCTATACCCCCGAAGGTTCGGTATGCCTCACCACGCCATGCGTCGTATTTATACTATGGGCAGGGTGAGTCATGGGCAAAAATGCCCTTTTTCGCCCATTTTAGCCGCTTTTTGGCGTTTTAGGCACCGATTAACTCGCCGAATGGTGCAATATTTTTGTGAAGGATTTGAACATCCATGCCACAGATATTTTTCACGCACTTCTTAGCGCAGCAGAAGGAGGGATTTTGGACGCTTGACGAACTGGCACAAAAGTGGTGATGAGAACGATGATCCATCCCACGAAAAACAGCCCCAACGTGCTTGTCCACGGGAAGGTAAACACGGCCCCTTCAGCCTCCCAAACGGCCTTGTAGAGCACCACATGGAAACCATAACCGATGACAAATCCGTTGAGCATACCCAAAAGGGCCACCCAAGAAACCTCGATGGAAAAGAGTCTCAACACATGCCGTTGGCGGAAGCCCACGGCCCGTAACATGCCGATGGTCGCTCTTCGCTCACTCACGTTTCGTACGGTTACCACACCGATGCCCGCAACGCCAACCAGCAACCCGAGAGCAAGATAGCCCTCAAACAAGGACAAAATAGCCAGCACCAGGGATTGGATGATGGAGATTTCATCGGCTACCGTCTGTACGTTGATGTTTTTCGAAGCCAGTTCAACATCAAGCACCGATTCAAGTTCGCTCGCAGCCTCTCGAACTTCGACCGATTTCCCTTGAGGTGGAAGGCTTTGAGATTCGTGGTCAGCGCTTGGACGTGCATCCGGTGAGACGCTGACATACATGCGAGTCATCTTGCCGTTGAATTGCTCAGCGACGACTTCACCGTTCATCCACACCCCGGGCGAGAAGATGTAAGATGACTGTTTGAGGAAGCCCCCTACGGTCATTTCACGGGTGTTTTTCGGGTTTGAAAAATCAATTAGCAAAATTGAATCTCCAATTGAAAATTGAAGGGGCACTAAAGTGGTTCCATCCGCCGAGGATTCCAAACCAAACGAGGCGTCTAAAAACACGATATTTTCGAACATCCCGATCGAATTCCAAGCATCGTTGGAGGAATTCCCAAGGCTCTTGTCCCACGCATGCAGCGGAAGACCTCCGTGTTGAATGAAACCGTCATCCACGCCACGTAACAGGTAAGGCATGCGTTCGCCTTGAGCGTCTTCTAAATGCACGGGCGAACGATAGACACCACCAACGCCATCGACGTTGGCCATGGCCGTGTGGTTGATGCCCCATGCCATCGGGTCAGATTCCAAATCGATGGGTTGGGAACGAGTTGAGGTCAACAACAACTCAAATTCGCCTTCCGCCTCTTCAACGAAATCAGAGGAATAGGTGTCAAATTGTTCGGTGTATCCTGCCAGAACCACCACGGAAAACATCGTGATGGAAAACATGCCCATCACCACCGCCGTTCGAACAGGGTGAGCCAAGGGGTGAGCCAAGGCCACTGAACCAACCGGGCCGGTCCGGCGGGTGATCCACGAACGCTTCGCCAGCCACCCGACCACTTGCGGAGCGATACTGGTCAAAACCAAGACGCCTGCAAAGACCTGCAAAAGGCCGAGGACGATGAACGCCAGTTCGTTGGGGTCCATTTGTTGCCGAAGCGGGTCGATTGGAGCCAAGGCCAAAGTCCACATCAAAAACAAGACCCCGATGGCCCCGAGGGTGTTGCGAGCTGCGTATCGAGTCCAACGGTTCACCGGTTTCTTTCTGTTCAAGAACGAAGGGAGTTGCCAAGTGAACAACGGCGTGAACAACAGAATCAAGCCCACGCCCAACAGAATGTACAGGGCGTAGGAGAGGCCGCCCTTCAACCCGAACAACACCAATCCAACGGTGCATATGCCGATCAGTCCGAACGCCATCACCTGCAGCAAAACGACACCCCATGGCACACCACGTTTCAGCATTGGACGGGCTCCCCGAAGGGCACGAACGATGTTCAACTGTGCGTTGTAGACGGCGCTTGACCACAGCAAAACCAAGGCGAGTAAAGCACCCCAAATCCAACCGGCCAAAAAGGAATCCAGCGTCCAAGAGAACACGAATTGCTGCGCTCCCACCGACGAAAAAATGGTGGAGAAGCCGACGGAAATAACCCATGCCAGACCCAAGCCAAGCACCGAACCCAAACCACCGGACAAGAGGGCGAGGAGCGCTCCTTCGAAAACAAAGAGGGCACGTGCATCGCTGCGACGAAGACCAAGAGCACGGACGGCTGCAAGTTCGGTCCTGCGCACATCAGCCAGGAGCATGATGATGGTGAGCGAGAGCAACACTCCTGCAGCCATGGTAAAGGTCCCGAACACGAGGAACATGGCCGATAACGCTCCGGAAGAGGCTTCTGCTTGCTCGCTAGCGTCCAATTGCACGGCTTGAACCCGGAGATGAACATCCTCGATATCGCTTCGGTCGTCAAA
Source organism: Candidatus Poseidonia sp. (assembly GCA_030741355.1). Lineage (GTDB taxonomy): Archaea > Thermoplasmatota > Poseidoniia > Poseidoniales > Poseidoniaceae > Poseidonia. The sequence goes on from JASLVM010000007.1 coordinate 53,762, forward strand.
CCAAGATTGGATCGCGAGGAGCGCTGAAGCGTCATCTGAACTGAATCCCGCCCCTGAAAACATCAGCAATGAACGGTCATCGGCCTCGGCAAGGGCCAGCACTTCTGCATCGGGTAAGGAGACCAAACCAAGCACCACGCCGTCCAAATCAGCGAGTTGGTCAAAGCCTTCAACCGACGCATAAGTGCCTGCGTGAAGGAGCGACGAGGGAGTGTCGTTTCCATAGGCATAAGGAAGAACGCCCGTCAACGAAAGAGAAGAAGTGTTCGCAAGTTGAAGGGCATCAAGGCGCGCCGAAGTGAGAACTTGGCCTTCCTCCACCTCAAGGGTGGCTTCTTCTCCGCCAAAGGCCAGAACCATCTGTGGAAGGCGGCCAAATCCGGCGGCGTCCGAAAGGACGGGAAGGCGAACGCTCTCGACGTGCTCGACCTCGCTGTTCCAGCGCAGAACGCCGTGTTCAAAGGTGCACAATAGACGCTCATCATCGTAGGGAAGAACGGCGATGCCGTCGCAAACATCGGGGTGAACTTCCGGAGGAGAAGCGGGTTCACTTGGCCAATCAACGGACTCAATTTCAACAAAGGAAACACCATCGATGGACCGGTAGTATTCGGTGGTGAGCAAGCCCTCAATGCGCAGGTAAAGGTCGTCCTCAGCCTGAAGGTCGTACGAGAGGACGGTGCTGGGCAAGGTGACCTCAAGAATTCGGCTTGATTCGAGGGAGAGGTTTTGGTCAAATTCCAGCAGTTCGAGAGAAGACCCGTTGGAAAGCAACACCCACCAACCGCTGCCTTCAGCGTCGACTGCTACCGGCGGCCGGACCGGTTCAAACGAAGCACGCTCGCTTTCATCCTCCAGGAACACGTCCGCCAGGAGAATCTGCTCTTGGCTGAGAAAAACCGCAGAGACAGCGTCATCGGTCCATGCAACATCCACCAAACGGTCGCCTTCATCAGCTTGCCAAAGCCATGCATCTCCGCCTTGGATTGGCTCAAAACCAATCCCCGACAAGGCCACATGCCACCATGCGTCTTGACCGAGACGAAGTTCAGTTACGTCCCCGTCAGCCAGGGTCAGGAGGGCTTCATCGGCGTACTCGACATCGATGAGAGGAACCTGAAGAACTTCGAGGAGGGCAGCGCCCGGATAGAGCGACGATTTGTTCTCGCGTAAAGCCACCACGTCCGTTCCAGAGATGCGTTGTAAACCTGTACTGGTTGAGACGGTCAGCGAGGATGTGGCTTCGTCGAGCGTCCAATCCACGCCGACATCCTCCGCCGTTAACGAGGCGTTCATCAGCGCTTCCAAGCCCTTGATGGCGGTGCGAAGTTCATCGTCGGCGAGACTTGGCCCATACGCCAACGATAACCGATTGAGCCTGCCGGACATATCGAGCAGGGTTTGAGCGGTTTCGAGGTCGGTGAAGACCGCTGGAGAACGGGTGCCCGCCATGGCGCCCTGACCTTCGTTGGGCACAACGGCATGAATCAACACGGAAGAGGAGTTACGAACACGGTCGGTTCCCTGTGTGACAAAAGCCCCCAGTTCAAGGGCATCGCCTTTGTTCACCTCAAGGGCTTCTGCAGCGGCGTCGTTGATGACCACGTGAACGGATTCTCCTTGAGCGTTCAAGTCACGAAGGTCAGAAAATCGCATACCGCTCGATGCTTCCAATGGCGCCCAAACCCCTTCATCGTCCACCGTTGCGTTTCGGGCAAACAGGGGAACGGACGGCTCAGCTCGACCGTTTTCAGCGGCCAAACTCACCGTGGTGGACACGCCGTATTGACGCCCATCCAACCGGTCGCTCAACGACGAATCTGCGAGGACGGACTGCCAAAAACGCTCGGCCAAGTCCTCTTCAAATTCAACCGAGACCCCCGTGAGCGGGTTGATGCCTGCGATGAGTACATCGGTTTCCCCCCATGCAGCACGGACTTCCTGACTCACGGTGGCGTCCAGAGAATCCCCGACCACCAAGGACGAGGTGATGATGCTTGAAGCGATGACCAAACCTGCGATCATCAAGGCTGATTGACGTTTTCTCCTCAGAATGTTCTCCTTGGCAAGGCGCCATACCAAAAGGCGTTGAGGCACCAGCAGGGGTTGAACAAAGAGCATGGACATCGTTCCGAAAAGAACAGCCCCTGCAGCGACGGTCACGTCCGAGGCACCCAGCCAAGCGAGCAACAGGCCGACAAGAACCCCGTCGACCGGCCCGGTGAACACCAAGAGCAGTCGTTGGCCCCATGACCATTCACTCCATCGGCGGGCCGTGATCAGCGAGGTGATGCTCAAGAGCAGCACCAAAACGCCGGCCGACACCAGCCAAAACAGCACGCTCATTCCTCCTCAACACGGGCAGAGACAGCATCGGTGAGGATTGAACCATCACTCATGGTGATGGTACGTTGGCACCTCGAGGCAATGGTTGCATCGTGAGTTACGATGAGGAACGTCGTTTGTTGCGTTTGATTCATCTCGGTGAGCAACGCCATGACCTCGTCAGAAGTGGTGTTGTCCAAATTCCCGGTGGGTTCATCGCACAAGATGATGGAGGGCTGATGCACAATGGCCCGAGCCACAGCGACGCGTTGCTGTTGACCCCCCGATAACTCAGCAGGTCGGTGTTCACCGCGGTCGCTGAGGCCAACCTGGGACAGGGCATGCATCGCTTGTTGGCGAGCCTCCTGTGGTGCATAGCCGTTGAGCAAAAGCGGCAATTCCACGTTTTCCACCGCAGAGAGAACGGGGAGGAGGTTGAAATCTTGGAAAATGAAACCAAAGTGCTTCCCTCGCAGATCCGTACGAGCGTCGTCTGAAATTCCGTAAAGGGGTTGGCCGTTCACCGCCACCATACCGGAAGTCGGTTCATCAATACCGGAGAGAATGTTGAGTAAGGTCGTTTTTCCACACCCGGAGGGCCCCATGACCGCCACCATTTCCCCGGCCTGAACGAGAACATCCACGCCACGCACGGCTTCTACCGTGGATTCGCCGGCCTGGTAGAGTTTCCACAACTGGCTGGCTTGAAGCGCAGGGGTCATGGTTTCACCAAAGGGAATTGTATTCATAAATCCCTGCCCGAAAGGAGCCTCATGACCAAGGACGACAACACGGTGCGCATCCGCATCATCGCTTTCGGCCCAATCGCTGAACGACTGGGTGGCCGAGAGCATGAACTTCATGTCCCATCTGGCTCAACCGTTCGAGAAGTGGTGGAACTCATGAACCTCGGCGAGTGGATTTCGTTCGGCCTCTCCGTGGCCATCGATGGGAACCGGTGCGCCGTTGATACCGTGGTGCTTGATGGAGCAGAATTAGCACTCCTGCCACCCGTCAGCGGCGGTTAACCGCCCCCAAAGGACACAAAGTCAGGCAAGGCTTCAACAACGGGAAGCACGAGCGAGGGATGAGGAAGGACCATGGTGGGTGGACTCGGACCGCTTGAATTGAGCATTCTGCTCTTGTTGTTTTTCGTATTGTTCGGGGCCCAGCGCCTTCCGGAGTTGGCCAACGCTTTGGGCCGCTCAAAGGGAGAGTTTCACAAAGGCCTCACAGAAGCGACGTCAATGGGAGAGGCAGCACGAACGGTGGCCGACCTTGAAGCAGGCGGCCGCACGCCAGACCAGGTCTTGATGGACCGCGCCAAGGCCGTGGGACTTGAACCAGCAGGCATGCCCGTTGAGGAACTCGAAAAGAAAGTGGAAGCCCTCGAGGCCCTGCAGTCGAGCGAAGAAAA
>JASLVM010000080.1 GCA_030741355.1 Candidatus Poseidonia sp.
ACAAGACCCTCAGGTATACTCACGAGATGGGCTCGTCTTGGGTGATCACCACCATTGATTCAGACCCGAGCACAGGAGGGGGTACCTCATTGGCCATTGATTCAAATGATCATCTTCACGTGGCCTACAAAACCAACACGACTGAAATGGCCTACATGACAAATCGTTCTGGTTCATGGGTGAAAACCACACTTGATGGCAACACTTCTGGAGGCTGGGGTGTGAATTTCGTTGACATCATGCTCGATGAAGGTGATGACCCTCACGTTGTTTACTCCGACATCGTGGGCAAGAAAATCCACTACATGTCCAACACCCGAGGTGTTTGGGAGCGAATCCTTGTTGCCGGTGATTCCATCAGTTGGCTCTCCTCAGCAACAATGGATCAAAACGGTGGTATCCATGTATCGTACTACATCGAGGGTTCCGACAAGGATCTTGGGTATGCGGCCGTGCGCAGTCTTGCACATGTTCCAACGTTCGAAATCGAACCTGATTTGCCGACTGGACTCTCACTTGACGCTGATACTGGTACGATATCGGGAACGCCTTCGCAACTGTTGACGTCGACCGAGTTTACAATCTGGGCCAACACATCACGGACCTCAGCCATGACGACCCTTTCAATCGATGTGGATTGGGCGGTGAACCTGAACTTGATTCCGAGCGCGGAAGGCAGGACGCTGACCCTCAACCAAGGCATGTTTGCCATTGGGTTCAGTCGCCCCATGCCATCTTTCGCGGCTTCAGACATAGCAACCAGTGCGACAGGTGCCAATGACCTTCACGCCGCGGACATTGACGGTGATGGTGACCTTGACATTGTTTCAGCATCCTATACCGACAACACCATTGCATGGTACGAAAACGACGGCAACTCAGATCCAACGTGGACCGCCTATGACATTGTCACCAATGCAAGCGGAGCACGTACAATCTACGTTGCTGATATGGACGGCGATGGCGACCTTGACATTGTTTCAGCATCGAAAGGCGATGACAAAATTGCATGGTACGAGAACAACGGTGATGGTACCTCGTGGACGACCGCAGTCATTGCCACCAGCGCGCAGGATGCGATTGGAGTGCACGTTGCGGACATGGATGGTGATGGCGATCTCGACATTGTTTCAGCTTCCGAAGGCGATAACACCATTGCATGGTACGAAAACGACGGCAACTCAGATCCGACGTGGACCGCCTCTGACATCGCAACATCTGCCCAAGGTGCACACGGCGTGAGCGTCGGTGACATGGATTGTGACGGAGATCTTGACATTGTTTCAGCATCCTATGACGACAACACCATCGCATGGTATGAAAACGATGGCACTTCGAATCCGACATGGGCCGCGTCTGACATCGTAACCGATGCAACCGGGGCACGCAACGTGTTTGTTGCTGATATGGACGGTGACTGTTATCTTGAAATCTTCTCAGCATCGGAAACCGATGATACCATTGCATGGTACGAAAACAATGGCGCCACGAATCCGTCATGGACTGCTAGAGACATCAACACCTCAGCAGACGGCGCTTACGATGTATTTGCTGCGGATGTTGACGGCGACGGTGATCTCGACGTTGTCTCAGCATCAGAGGGCGATGGCGCCATCACATGGTACGAAAACAACGGTGCTACGCCTCCATCTTGGACATCTGCTACCATCGCCACCAATGCGAGTGGCGCACGTGGCGTTTACGTTGCTGATATGGACGGTGATGGCGATCTTGACATTGTTTCAGCATCGTTTACTGACGATACCATTGCATGGTACGAGACCGATTGGACCACGTCTCCAAATGCTTCTGTGACAGGGGCTTCATGTGGTTCGTCGCCAGATTTACCTGCGGGCCTCTCCATGGCGGCCGGCACCTGCAGTATCACCGGGACGCCGACCGAATTAAGCACCAACACCACCTACACGATTTACGCCAATTACACGGCTTCGGGTTTGCAGTTGACCACCACGCTGTACTTCACCGTGAACGATGTGGCTCCCAGTTCGCTCGCTTATTCACCGGATAACATGACCCTCCAGAAAGGAACGGCAATGGCCACCAACACGCCGAGCGTGAGCGGGGGAACAGTCACCTCTTGGGAGATCGATGCGACCCTACCGTCTGGTTTGACCTTGAATTCCTCGACAGGTACCATCAGCGGAACACCTTCCGTACTGCAAACGGTTGCTACGACCTACACGATTTGGGCGAACAACTCTGGTGGTTCGGCTTCCGCGCAGGTCAACATCACCATCAACGAAGAAGCTCCTGATATCTCTTACAGTCCAGACTGGTTTGTTTTGACCAACAATACGGCCATGTCGTCGACAACACCGACCAATTCCGGTGGTGCGATACCTTCAGCGGTCATCGCTTCAGCAAGCAATCCTGGATATCAAACCTCCATCGCCGTTGATTCTCATGGCTACAAACACATTTCGTGGTCCGGCAACAGTGGCTACTTGAAGTACGCGACCGATGCATCCGGTTCTTGGGTCGGGCAGATCGTTGACACATCGAGTGCTACAGGACACCACTCTTCAATCGCCATCGATTCCAACGGTGGTGTTCACATTTCCTACTTTGATAATGCCAATGACGATCTCAAG
>JASLVM010000081.1 GCA_030741355.1 Candidatus Poseidonia sp.
CGTCAACATCCTCACCGACCCTCGTGCCATTCCTTCCGTATGCGCTTGGTCCGATTTCCCAACCATGCCTCAGGTCTTCATCCACGGCGAACTCATCGGCGGGTCGGACATTGCTCTTGAGATGCTGCAAGACGGCAGCCTGCGTGAGATGTTTGACGCTGGCCGTCAATGATGTGTCCGCTTCGAAAGCGCTTCATCCACCACGCTGTTTTGTTCTGCGTTGGGTGCAACCCCCCTCGCTTCTCGCCACAATTTTCCGGCCAGTGCTTCCCATACGGGTCCTTGAGGTTGGCCTGAACGGGGGTAATTGGTGAATTCTCCATAATACACGGTATCGCCGATGAGAAACAAATCCACGCGAACATAGTCCATTTCATGGCTCAACTGTTCGGCGACCTCAATCATCCTGGAGATTCGCTCTTCTCCAAGGTGCGTTCGTAGGTTGCCGAACGAAGTATCGTTGAACCATTTGGTGGCGTCGGCCAGGGTGTCAATGAGCGACCCGTCCGGAAGGTGTATGTTCTGTTTGATCTCTTTACCAAACCGTCCTGATTCAATTTGGACAAAACCAACCTTGCCTCCAAAACAGTGGAATTTGATGTCGGTGGGTGCACCGCCGTCATCGCCTTCAAGGAATTCTTCAATCATGATGCCTCGTTCTTTGATGTTGTACGCGCCCCACTCCAAGGACACGGGGAAATCCTTCTTGAGGACGCGACGAAGCTTCCTCTCAATACGCCATCGTGGCCATGGTCTTCCATACTGGTCACGCCCTTTACGAATCACATAGTAGCCGTGCTGCTTGCCCGAACGCAATTTTGGAAATCGGGCTCGTGGAAGGTGAGGAAGAGGCTCTTTGGCGTTGTCGATGATGAAGATTGAATCGCCAGACCAGTGATTTGATTTCAAGACATACCGCTCTGGCAAATCATCCCAAGGGATGTGAAAATCCTTGGCTTGAACAAAATGATACACTTCAGGAAGTTGACAGTCCGAGTGCTCCTTAACGTAAGCGCGGCTTGCGAATTTATCTTCCAGCGTAATCAGAAGTGGATTACGATTGTGATGCATTCGGTGTACCAGATGTTCGGACAGCGTTACGGGGTCGTCCACGACGTTGAGATGCCAAGGCATGACAATGTCCTTCTGTCCCAACTGCACCCATCCCTGTTTTGATTGCTTAGAGATGTTGATTTAAACATGTTGCGACAGCAAGAACCATGAGCGAGCGGAAGGTGTTTTCCATTCCCCTCACGCGCGTGGCTCCACTGCCACAGAAATCGCTTGACAATGCGATGAATGTCCTCGCCTCCGGACAACTCTTCCGTTATGGTGAAACACGGGCAGACGGTCAATTTGTGGCGCAGTTGGAAACAGCCTTCGCCGCCTATCATGGGAAAAAATACGCCATTTGCGTGAATTCTGGAGGCGGCGCCATCACCCTCGCCCTTCGCTGCGCAGGGGTTTCTTCCGGGGACACGGTGTTGCTCAATGCGTTCACGTTGGCGCCCGTGCCGGGAAGTTTAGCGAACATCGGCTGTTCAATTGAACTGGTGGAGATCACGGAGAACCTCATCGTTGACCTTGATCACCTGGCCTCTCAAATCGAGGCCCATCGCCCGAAAGCCTTCCTCCTTTCTCACATGCGAGGGCATTTCGGAAACATGGAAGAAGTCGCAAGCCTCTGCCGTAAACACGACGTCTTGCTCATCGAAGACTGCGCTCACACCCTGGGGGCGCGCTGGGACGGCCGCCTTCTCGGTACCTTCGGTATCGCTGGCTGTTTTTCACTTCAAACATACAAACAAATCAATGCAGGCGAAGGAGGCGTGATCCTCACCGATGACGACCACTTGGCAGCCAAAGCGGTGTTGATGAGCGGCTCTTACGAACTTCATCAGCAACACGGGTGCATTCCACCCACCGACCTTTTGAATCATTATTCACCCACCACCCCGAATTTCAGCATGCGTCTCAACGAGTTATCCGCTGCGGTTGCCCTGCCACAGTTGGAGGACCTTGAGCAACGAAACGCAACGTGGAGGTCCGTTTATGCTGCCATCGAATCTGGGCTTAACGGCGTCTCCTGCTTGCTTCTGCCTTCTCATTCTTCTGCGGTTGAGCTGGCACCGACATCGATCCAATTCATCGTCAAGAAGCCTCGAGAAGACATCAAAACCTTCGTCGCTCATTGCGCAAAGCGGGGCGTGATGCTGAAGTGGTTTGGAGCATCTTCACCCAAGGGATTCACGAGTGTTCACCGCCATTGGAAATACATTGAACCGCAATCCCTTGAGGCCACCAACCGTACATTGTCCGGTCTTTGCGACCTTCGACTGCCCAGTACGCTCACCCCGGAGGATTGCCGTTTATTGTGTGAAATCATGATTGAGGAACTTGAAGCACTTGATGCTTGAAAGGCATGAATTTTCATTTCAATACATTGAAAATAGACAGCGATTCCACAACACTGGAGGGCATGGCATGGAATCGACCAAGCAGCAACGAAAACTCGTCGTCGAAGGCGGCGTCAGCATCGTTGATTTTGACAACAAGGCGTTCAAACCCATTCCTCAGGCGGGCATTGACCTCGCGGTGGAGG
>JASLVM010000082.1 GCA_030741355.1 Candidatus Poseidonia sp.
GCCCATCATGGGCAAGCGTGGCTCCCAGTCCAACCCTTGATGCCGAAGTCGAGAAGTTGGTTCGGCTTGGCTACGACCGCGAGACGGCTGTGGTCATGGTGGCCGCCCTTGTTGAGAAAGAAGAGACGGACCGAACCATCGCCGTCGCTCCATCACAACGGGTAGGGGGCGTGTTCATGGGCATCTTCCTGATGACCTTCGGCCTCCCCTTCATCCTTCTCCCTGCCTCGATTTGGACGGAAGTTGGGAGCAACGGCGGATTCGATTTGTTGTTGATTTGCTTCCCGATACCGTTCATCATGGCGGGAGGATTTGTCATGTTCATGGGTGGAAACCTCCTCCTCATGGCCCTCAAAGGTGAGGCCCCAGCAGGTCCAAATTGGAGTTCGGATGACGACTCGGCCTCCTTGCCAATCCCGGAGCAACGACCCATCCAGAACACCGGTGCTTACGGTTCGTCAGACTTCCCTTCAATGGAGGACATCGTGGGTAAACCACAGGAAGATCTGCTTCCTGATTTTCCGGATGATGCTCCCGTCAACGAAGCGGTGGAGAACGACGCTGGTTCGTTCTGGGGGAACATCAACGACAAAGGCGGCAAGTAGCCTTCACAACGTGCTCCCCTGTCACGATGAGATGCCGACGGCGTTGGCCTGTTTTCGGAGTAAGCGCCCGAACAACGGTGGCACCAAGGCAATCCAAAACATCCCGTAGTAGCCAAACGGCAGCTGGGGCGATTCATCGTGAACGTCAAGCCGCTGGTAAGGCGTGCTCGCCTTGAGGTGATGCGAGGGGTGGAGAGGCAATTCCATCAGTGTCCAGCGGGAAAGACGGTGGCGACTTTCCCAGGCATGGGTGGCGTTGGCTCGCTCATCGTCACCGCGGCGAAGCCCGTGGTGCTGAAGGTAATTGACAAATTCAAGCAAATAGATCGCTACGGCCGCTTGTCCGAGGTAAGCCGCAAGGTAGGGCAGGCCAACGAAGGCAAGACCCAGAAGGAACAGGGTTTCCATCGTCAACGCACGACGGGTGTCAACCGGACGAGCACGATACGCCCCCTTGACCTGACGAGGAATCGTTTGCAAGACGTGAACGTAGACGCTGCGCCCCCACGGAGAGGAGGTGGGGTCAACGTCTCGAGCCCAGTGGCGATGGTGGGTGTGGTTGTGCTCGGTGGTGAAGTGAAGGTAGAGGACCGAGAACAGGGTTAAACGGGCCGTCCACCAACTCTTGGAACGGGGACGACGATGACCCAATTCATGGGCTGCAACGATACCGGAAGCCCCGTTGCTCAGGCCGGCTGAAGCCATCCCCAAGCCCGTGAACAAGGTCAACCCATCAAGGGAGATTCTCCACAACAGAACACCGAGAAGAATCGGGACGGCGATGGCGTGCAGATGGACGATGATGTCGTGGGCTCGTCCTTCCTGAAGTGGGCGAGTGGTGCTGGACTGACCCAGAACCACCTCGAGCAGTGGATAGAGCCCCAAAAAGACGAGCAACGGTGCAGCCATCCAAGGGCCACCGAGAACAAGGCATCCCAGCGTGAAGGCAGGAGTGAACAAACCCCACAGATGGGGGACCCACGACCAGCGCTCGCTCATCGAGAGCGATTACACGGCTGTGACTTGTAAAGGGTGGCTTCAGTTCACGCCGAACCAGCTGCGAACACGAGCAGCCAGGCTTCGACGAGCGAAGATCCCGTTGCGGGTGATCTGGGCGTTCATTGTTTCATCCACGTAGCGTTCTAAATAGGCGTCCATTCAAATCGTCCTCCTTGATTGAAGCGAACCACGGCGATCGACACCGGCACGGTAGAAGGCAACAGCGGAAACCCACCGTTGCCAGAGGCTCCGACCGAACACACCGTTACGGTAGGTAAAGCTCGAAACTGTTTGCTCGGTGTAGGTCTCCAATTCTTTGTCCATATCTATCTCCTGAAAGGTTTGCTTCTTTCATGTTACATGTGGTGCCCGACCTATATGAATCACCGGTGAATAAGCCAACACGAGGATGTAGAAAATAAACCAAGTGTTTGTAAACTCACCTTTTGAACGTCCCGAAGAAACGGGTCTACGTTCGGGACCTGTCTGAGGAAATGCTTGAACAAATCGTTAAGAGCAACCCATCCGAGTTGTTGGTATGGGGACGAAGGGGGTTCTTCTGATGAACGTTGGGACGCCCGACGAACCCACCGTTGGCTCGGTACGCACCTACCTGCGAGAGTTTCTCCTTGACCCCGATGTCATCGACATCCCTGCTCCTCTTCGCCATCTGCTCGTGCGTGGTATCATCCTGCGAACACGCCCACGCAAGATCGCCCCGCTCTACCAAAAAATCTGGATGGAGGAAGGGTCGCCGCTCAGGGTGTATTCCAAACGCGTGGCTGAAAACCTGCAGGACTTGAATCAGGACGTCGACGTTGAATTCGCCATGCGATACGGGAACCCAAGCATTCGAAGCGGTCTTGAGAACCTCAAAGCACGGGGGGTCACGGACCTCCTCTTGCTTCCGATGTTCCCCCATTACGCGCAGGCCACCAC
>JASLVM010000083.1 GCA_030741355.1 Candidatus Poseidonia sp.
ACCAATATATAACAAATGGGGTTGGTCGCGATAATGAACGATATGTCGGTCAGGGACTTTACCTCTCTTGCTCTAAAAAATGCGAGCAACGATTTGCCGTTATATCACCTAAATTTAGGACATGCGGCTCTTGAATTGAATTTACCCGCAGAGGCAATGAACCAGTATCTTCAAGCAAAAAATGTTCTCTCAAATGACTCAAAGGTGTCCCATCTTGATATTGAGGGTGCTATCTCGCATCTATGCGCCAAACATCCTAATCTTTCAGAACCAGTGATTCTTACCAAAAAGGAGCACATTCATCCTGTAAAATCAGTGTTCATAAGGGTATTTGAGAACACTGCAGTTCGTATCCTTTCATTGTTCAGTGCTGGTTTTTTAGCAAATATTCTAATTTGATCCTAAAATATACATTATTCAATATCGAGTTTACTCCGGCAAACTGAATTGGCCATCAAGCATTGCCTGCTTTCTCGACTTCAGCCCAATCGCGCATGAATCCTTCGAGTCCACGGTCGGTCAAGGGATGACTCATGAGTTGACGGAAGGTCTTGGCGGGCATGGTGGCCGTATGTGCACCCAGTTGAATGCACTGGAGCACGTGGGTTGGGTGGCGCACAGAGGCGGCGAGGACCTTGGTGTCGAGATTGTAATTGGCCCAGGTGTTCATGATTTCAGCGATGAGTTCCATGCCGTCGTGCCCGGTGTCGTCGATGCGTCCGATGAAGGGCGATACGTAGGTAGCCCCGGCCTTAGCGGCCATGAGGGCTTGCGAGGCGGAGAAGATGAGCGTCACGTTGGTGTCAATGCCGTCTTCGGTCAGAATTTTCGTCGCTGCAAGGCCTTCAGGTGTGCATGGAATCTTGATGATCACGTTGGGAGGGAGTTCTGCCTTGAGCGCACGACCCTGTTCGACCATGCCGGCCGTGTCCATGGCGGTCACTTCAGCGGAAATCGGTCCCGAGCAAATGCCGGCGATTTCTCGTACAACTTCTTTGAAATCCCTTCCTGATTTTTTGATAAGGGACGGGTTGGTGGTCACGCCGTCAAGGATGCCCCAGGCGGCGATTTCTTTGATTTCGTCAACGTCAGCGGTGTCAAGGAAGAACTCCATGAGCCCTGTTCATCAAAGAGGTTCTATGAACTCTCCCCTGTGGGTTTTGAGGGCTTTTCAGCCCTTACGTGCGATGGCTCGCTTGGCAGCTTCTGCGATGTAGGGCGTCGAGATTTGCATGACATCCAACATTTCATCGGCCTGACCCGACTCTCCAAACCGGTCTTGCACACCAACTCGTTCCAACGGTGCGTAGGTGTTGCTTGTCAGGTGCTCGGCAACGGCTCCGCCCAGTCCGCCAATGACGTTGTGGTCCTCAGCGGTTACAATGGCCCCACACGAGGCGACCAGACGGTCAATGAGAGCGCCGTCCAACGGCTTGAGGGTGTGCATATCGACCACCGTAGCGTTGATGCCCTCGGCTGCCAAAGATTCGGCAGCATCGAGGGATTGAGAGACCATGACGCCGCAAGCAACGATGGCCACGTCGGTGCCTTCTTTGAGAACGACGCCTTTACCGATCTCAATTTCATCTTCTCGTCCCTCGTACAAAACCGGTGTCTTGTTTCGTGCGGTTCGAGTGTAGGATGGCGAGCCGGTTTCAGCGAGTTGCATGGTGAGGAGCTTCGTGGATACGATGTCGCTCGGGTGCATGACAATGACATTGGGGAGGGTTCGGTAGATGGCCAAATCCTCAATGGACTGCGCTGAAGAACCATCGGTTCCGGTGTGTGTTCCACCGTGGCTTCCACAAACATGGACCGCGAGGTTGGGGCGGGCAACGCCGTTTCGCATCTGTTCAAAGGCGCGCTCGGTAAAGATGGCAAAGGTACTTGCAAACGGAATGAAACCCGATGCGGCAAGTCCTGCACCAACTAGGAGCATGTTTTGTTCACCGATGCCGCACGAAATCGTTCGCTCAGGATGCGCTTTACGGAAATGAAGGGACTTGGTTGATTTACCGAGGTCTGCTTCGAGAACAACCACTTTCGGATTGGAAGCAAGTTCGAGAAGGGCTTCGCCGTATCCATCTCTCGTGGCGGCCATTTTGCTCATGCGACCACCT
>JASLVM010000084.1 GCA_030741355.1 Candidatus Poseidonia sp.
CGATGGCGACCAAGACGGTTATGCTGACCAGCAAGGAACGGACCTCTCAGATGATTGTCCTGAAGTCTTTGGGACATCCACCAAGGACGCCTTGGGCTGCCCCGACACCGACCGTGACGGCTGGTCCAATTCGGCCGATGCCTACCCCGAAGACTCGACCAAACACGAAGCGAGTGTGCTCACGTCTGGACCCGTGCTTTACGTCGGTCTTGCCGTTATTCTGGTTGTCATCGTTCTGATGATGCGGGTCGGACGACGGCGGGGCCCATCCCCTGACCTCGGTTTCATGGCTGCTCCGATGGAACTTCCACCCGTGGCAGCACCGCCAACAGGTCCGCCGCTTCCACCCGAAGGGTTACCCGCAGGATGGACTCTGGATCAGTGGGCATGGTACGGCGAGGACTACCTCAACAACCGCTGAATTCTTTCGCCAGGGCCTCAATCCTCGTTGGATATAGCGGTGATGCTCCAGCCAACATAGGCTGCACCCAAACGAGGTCCTCGGGCAACCAGCACTTCCCATGCGCCGGTAACGGTGAACGTCTTGTCTTCAATCTCCAAATCCAGGTGAACGTGAACGCCCCATTCGTCGCAATCCAATCTGGCTGTGGCGGGGAAACGGATGCGTCCTTCCTCAAACAGCACACGCTGTTCATGAAACGTCTTCATCAAATGGTCTTCGAGGTCGGCCCGAATGGCCTCAGGTGTTCGCTTGTTTTCGCTTGCATCACTCATGAATACATGAGCGTTCGAGGCGATATAAACGCCTCAAGCGATGGCCTTGATCTCGTCGTCGTGCTTCTTGAGCAGGTTTCGCAACTTCACCTTGAACGATGGGGTCAACATCTCGTTGTCCGTGGTCCACTCTTCAGGGTCGAGGATGAGGGTGCGGGCCACTTCGTAGCCCTTCCAGTCAGGTGCGACCATGTTGTTCTTCTTGAGGTCCTCAAGCACGAAGGCCCGCACTTCGGCGCTGGCGCAAAGGGCAGCGTCATCGCCGGAGGCGTCGATACCGGCGCCCTTGAGGGCGGCACGGAGCGCTCCCATGTTCGGGTGAGCGATGAGGAAGGTGTTCAGCATGTTGCGGCCGTCAAGGACGCACTGTTCCACAAGCGGGTTGAGGGTGATGGTCTCTTCAAGGCCTGAGGGGGCGACGTACTTGCCGTTCTCCAACTTGAATTGAGACTTGACTCGGCCCGTGATGGACAGGTAGCCATCAGGCGTCAATTTACCAAGGTCGCCGGTCCTGAACGTACCGGGTTCGATGATGACTTCCTTGGTGGCCTCTTCGTTGTTCCAATAACCCATCATGACGTTGGGGCCGGTGACCACGATTTCACCTTCGTCGGGGCGCTCTGGGTCGTCCCAGGCGTCCGTGTCAATGGTGACCTTCACGCCGTTGGCCACCTTGCCGACGGTGTTGAGTTTGCTCGTGCCGGGACCAGACCAACCGTTGGCGGACACCAGCGGAGAGGTTTCGGTCAGGCCGTAGCCTTCGTAGCAGTTGAAGCCAACCATCTGGATGAAGGCAGCCACGTCAGGGGAAAGAGCCGCAGCACCGGACATGCAGAAGCGAATGTTGCCACCGAATCGGGCACGGACCTTGGACCAGACGAGCTTGTCCCAGAGTTTGTCAAAGAAACCGCTCGGAGGCACGGCGTCGCATTCAACGCCCGCCTTAGCGATGCGCTTGGCAGCGGACTTCTGCGCCTTGCCAACGAAGACCTTCTTCAGGCCGGTGGCGGCCTCGAATTGAGCGTTGACACGGTCGTAGAACTTGTTCCAAACCCGAGGCACGGCCAAGAGAACGGCCGGCTTGATTTCGATGCACTCGTCGGCGATCTTGGTCAAGTCCGAAATCAGGTTGATGTGGACGCCGCAGCGAATCATCCAGTGCAGGTCAAAGGTTGAACCAAAGGAGTGAGCCCAAGGCAGGAAGGCAGCGTTCTTGTCGCCCACGTAGATGGTGAAGGCCGATTGCACGCAGAGGATGTTCGAGAGCGTGTTCCAGTTCGAG
>JASLVM010000085.1 GCA_030741355.1 Candidatus Poseidonia sp.
AATGTCGATCCAAAAGGTGGTTCGATGACAGACAGGGCAGGTTCTGCATTCGTACTCTGAAAGGACGGTCATGGCGTCATCGCCGACCACATCCACCTCCCAAGCGGCAACACTGGCCCGTTCAAGCGGGACCTGATGGGATTTCTTGAGGAAGGAACGAAGGACGTTCAACGCCGTTTCTTGGCTGCTAAAACAACCCATGCCGACCACGGCACCGCCCTCCTCAATGGCGCTTGGAACATAGACGCGACCGGTCATGACCATGATGGCGGCTGACCCTGCCGCCGTTTAAGCATCGCTCAGCCTCGGTGCCACAAGACCTCAATTGCTGGCAGGCCACCCGGGTGGGGGAGGGGTGCGTTTGGCTTCTCTATGCGAACGCTCATGCTGGAGATGGCAGAGAATTCGGCCAGTCGGTCGACGATGCCTTGGGCCATCTCTTCCATCAATCGAATGGGTTGGTCCGCCTTGAGCATGACCTCGTCAATGGCGATTTGGATGTCGGCGTAGTTGAGGGTCTCGTTCAGCGCCTCAATGCGGTCGGTGCCAGCGAGGGTGGCCCAGACGGTGAAGATGAAGGGTTGCGGCGCTTCGTGCTCCTCGTCGTAATAGCCGTGAACGGCGTTCACCTCGTAAGCTTCGAGACCAACACGCCACTGCACGGTCCCACCTCACTGGTCTTCGTCGCGCTCGTGGACCCAAATCAGGTGGTAGCCAAATTGGGTTTTCACGGGCGGTGAAACGGTGTTGAGCGGCGTGGTCCAGACCGCATCTTGGAAGGCTGCGACCATCTGGCCCTTGCGGAACCAACCGAGGTCACCGCCTTTTTGGCTGGACGGGCAGGTGCTCTTTTTTCGAGCGAGTTTCTGAAAATCCTTCAGTTTCCCGACCTTGTCTTTGATTTGGATGGCTTCGCTTTTCGAGTCAACCAGAATGTGGGAGGCCCATGCGCTCGGTGCGACCATGATTTGCCCACCCGTCGTCGTGTTTTGAACCCCACGCTCAGTAATCCGAGTAGGCCAAGAAGCGCATGTAGGTGCCGTAGATGGTGACCGAGACGCCCAGAGACTCTTCATTGAAACGTTCCATGGTGTCGGCGTAGGTGTGGTACTCCCAACTTCCACTGCCATAACACACCACTGCGCGTCCACGCTCGCCGTCCCCCAAATCGTAGACGAAGGGACCGTGATCGGAATTGTACGGCATACCGTCGGCGTCACCCTTGTCCCCCGTCAGTGTTCGGACTTGGATGTCGTAGCGGTCGGCTACATCGGAACGTTCGTTTCGGTAAAGTTCCGTGATTCGCTCAATGTGGTCCATGTCGTCCTGGTTGTTGCCAAAGAGCGTCACGGAATTTCCTCGGTTGGCCGTATCGGCATCGACGTGGTTCATGTCGAGGTTGAGGTAGAGGCGGAGGTTGTCTTGCAAACTGTTCTGGAAGGCGCTGACATAGGCACGGCTCCCATAGAGCCCCTCTTCTTCACCACCCCAGGTGCAGAAACGGAGCGTTCGTTCCGGTGTGCCGGTTTCATTGACGATTTGGCTGAGTTGCCGTCCAATTTCCATCACGCTGGCGGTGCCGGATGTATCGTCAACAGCGCCTTGTGCATGGTAAACGGTGTCGTGGTGCCCGCCGACAATGACCACCTCGGAGGATTTTCCACGGATTT
>JASLVM010000086.1 GCA_030741355.1 Candidatus Poseidonia sp.
TCAGCGATGTCTCTGATTCATTCTATGGCATCATGCTAGGAGCGTCCGGCGTCTCGCCAACGCCAACCGAAGTTCAAGTCATGCACACGATTCTCGGACCAACGTTGCGTGGCCTGCTAGAAGCCCCTTCAGATGGGAAAAAGGACGATTGAGAAACAGGTCTTGAAATATTCAACTCCAAAAATAGAACACTACGGGGGACACATAACATGCTAGAAGTATCCAATCTTACGAAGGCCTTCGGGTCGGGCTCCAACAAACTCCACGTCCTCAAAGGCGTGGACATGGACATCAAGCAAGGCGAAATGGTCGCCTTGATGGGCCCCTCTGGCTCAGGGAAATCCACGCTGCTCAACATCATCGGCGGCTTACTCGCTGGCGACGACGGGAGCATCAAGCTGGGCGAGCGAACCTACGGGCTCAAGGGTCCCTCCAGCGTCGTGGATGTGCGACGAGAACTGGTGGGTTGGATCTTCCAAGACTTCCATCTGCTCGACAACCTAACCGCCGTGGACAACGTGGCCATGGCCTTGGAGCTTTCCGGCATGCCGTCGACTGAAGCCGTCGCTGCTGCGCAGACAGCGCTGACCAAAGTCGGTCTTGGCGACCGCATGCACTTCATTCCCGACCAGCTCTCAGGTGGCCAGCAACAGCGTGTTGCCATCGCTCGTGCCATCGCTGGCAATCGTCCTGTCCTGCTGGCTGACGAACCCACTGGTAATCTCGACATTGCCAGCGGCAAAGAGGTCATGGCGCTGTTCAAGGAACTCTGCCACGACGAAGTCAATCCGATTTCCATCCTGATGGTGACCCACGACCCAGATTTGGCGTCCAACGCCGACCGCATGTTGCTTTTGAACGACGGGAAAACAGAGGCCTCTGACATCCGCTCGGCCTGGGGGCTTGACGACGAAGACGAAACCACCGCTGCAGAAGCAGCGGAAGGCGAGTCCGAAGAAGGAGGCGAGGAAGAATGAGCGAACGTCAAGACGGTTTGACCGACGCTGACTTTTCGGTCGGACGCTCCCGCCTCAGCCGCCTTAAGCATCGTGTTGTGGAACTTCCCAGCCGTTTACGGCTCGCCGGTCAAGGTGCATGGCGAGGGAAAGAGCGTGGCCTTGCGGTCATCGCAGGTGTCTTTCTGGCCTCACTGGTCATCACCACCGTCCTGGCTTACGGCGTGGGACTGTCGCAACTTTTCTTTGAAGAATCGCTCAAATCCGAGCCTTTTGATGCCAAAATCGAATACGCCCGAACGCCGGTGGAGAACGCCAGTGGCTGGTCCAACAACACCTCGACGATGGTTGAAGTGTGCGATGAATTGATGGATGAATTCTCGCAGTTTAACGATTGCACCCTCGTGCTTGGCCGTCAAGGCATTCACAGTGCGGGGCTGTTCAACATCGATTTCGTCGTGGCTCAGCCCCTTGAAATGCGAGCCATTGCTGACGATGAAAATCCGTATTGGAGTAACGTGACTTTCGATTATCCCGAGGCTGCTGAGGCCGGGCCCCCGATTTCAGACCAGCGTGCCATCCGATTTTACGGGCCAGAAGCCTTTGATGGGGAACTGGCCGAGCGATACGGAGAAAACATCATCGCCGGTGCTGGGGAATGGCCAAGCCCGGAAAACATGAGCGCCAAGAACGGCATCATCTTGCCA
>JASLVM010000087.1 GCA_030741355.1 Candidatus Poseidonia sp.
TCTTGGTCGTTGGTCACGTCGATGAGCATTTCCAGCACACCGGTGGTCCCAGTGGCGTTGAAGATGCTTTGTTCGAGGATTTCACCGGCGTCTTTTGACATGGCGATGAAGGGGAGTTCTGAGGGAATGCTGCCACCGTTGGCCGCTGAAACCTCGTCGATCCGGCTTCCCTTGAAGATGGGCACGCAATCGTTGGCTTCGATTTGGCCGCAATTGGCGTCTTTGTTCACAAAAATGAGGCCTGCAAGGTTGTTCTCTGCGGCCTTGGAAAAGATGCCCGTGTTCCCGCCGACGTCAGCGCCACTTCGCACATAGCCGATGGAGCCTGCTGCTGAAGCCCACAAGGCGTCGTCGGTGCCGTTTCCAACATCGGTCACTTGGACATCGTCTTGGAAGGTGTATTCTGAAAAGCCAGAGAAACCCTGAATGACATAGTCCACACGATGCTGGAACTGGATGATTTGCGTACCGATGGCCAAGGGTCCTTCGCAGGGGCTGTTGCCGCCAAAGCCCTGGATGCAGATACGAAGGCTTGGTTCAGCGTTGACGTGGTGCATCGGAACCTGGTAGGAATGTTCGGTGGCGGTCATGCCCATGGCTTCGAATTGAGCTGCGATGTACGCCGAAGTGTTGGCCTCTTCAACCGTCCCGCTCATACGGCCTTCCCACTCAGGATGGCCCAGCGCCACCAGGTCTTCGGCGAAGGCCAAGGTTTGTGATGCGTCGTAGTCGATGAGGTCGTATTCGTAACTGGGGGAGAAGCCAAGCCAGGTGGGCCGGAACACGAAGACGGCGGTGACCATCAAGACCACCACGCCAATCGCCATCAAAGCCTGTGGAGTAAGCACTTCCGTACTTCGCCACCATGGCACGTTTTCTTCGGTCAAACCGCCAGCGTTTTCTTTGGGTTCTTCCTCAATACTGAGGACAGCATCGGTGGCGCTGTTGGCTTGGAGGCGCTCAACGAGTTGCGCCTTCGTGCCACTCACAGGAAGGTCCTGTTCGCGCAGCATCTCTTTGAGGTCGGCGACGGTCGTGCCATCAAGGTCCATGGGGCTCACCCATGCTATCCTTGGCTTCCTTGTTCAAGAAGTCGGCGGTCCGGCGTCTTTTCAGACTTCATCGCCGGTCCAACGGCGTCCAATGTCGTGTTCGTACCCGAGTTGGTCGAGGATTCGTGCGATGATGAAGTCCACCATGTCGTCGATGTTCTTTGGATGGTTGTAGAACCCCGGCGAAGCGGGAATGACGATGGTGCCCCACTGCGAGAGTTTGGCCATGTTCTCGAGGTGAACGGTGGCGTAGGGGGCCTCTCGGGGCACGATGATGAGCTTACGTCGCTCCTTCAAGGCCACGATGGCCGAGCGGGTCACGAGGTTGTCGGAAATACCGGCAGCGAGTTTGCCGATGGTGGTCCCTGAACAGGGGCAGATGACCACAGCGTCAATTTTGGCCGAGCCAGAGGCGGACTTGGCGCCGACGTTCTTGGCGTCTTCGAGGATGGCGTTGGTGGCCTGTGCCACGGCTTCGGGGGTGGTGTCGCACTCGTGCTTGAGGGTGATCTTACCCGAGTCGGTGACCACGAGGCGA
>JASLVM010000088.1 GCA_030741355.1 Candidatus Poseidonia sp.
ACGCTTGGACAGGGCGAGGGCCATGCGTCATTTGAGCGTGCCGAGCGAGCAGACACAGGTGTGGCTGCAGCGATGCAGGGCCAATGGATGGCTCGCTCAGACAGGGGTGGTCGTGGTCGATGAACATCACCGTGGCCTTCCACTTACCGACGATGCGCCGGCCGAGGGCGATGCGTGTTGGGAGGGCTTTCCACATGTGGAGGTCGAACCCAGAAATCGGGGCCCAACGCACTGGACGGAACACCTCCCCGAGCACCTTCAGTCCCTGCCAGAATCCACCTGGCCGAGTTCATACGAAATTATGGGCGATATTCTCATTCTCAAACTGGAAGAGAAAGCTGAGCCCCACGCTCAAGCCATCGCCGAAGCGATGCTCGCTCAAATCCCTCCCCTCCGACTGGTATGCGCGGATGATGGAGTTATGGGCGATTTCCGCGTACGCGATCTCACCCCCATCCACAGCCGGGACGGGAGCACGACGACAAAAACCCGGGTCAAAGAAAACGACCAGGTGGTCGACGTTGACCCCGGCGAAGTGTACTACTCGGCCCGACTTGCACACCAACGAAAGAAAACTCACGACGAGGTACGGGCGTTCCGCCAACGTCTCAACCGCCCCGTGGTCGTCGCCGACCCGTATGCGGGCGTTGGCCCATCATTCGTGCTGTTGCTCAAAGACACCGACCTTCTGCAGGGTTATCTTGCCGGGGATTTGAATCCAAAAGCCGTGGACTTGATGCACCAAAACATCGCTCGATGGACGCGAAAAATCGACACGGAGTTCACCCCGGCCACGGTGCTGTGTAAAGACGCCCGAACGTGGAAGGACGAGCCAGAACTTCGCGGAAAAGCAGACGTGGTCCTCGTCAACCTGCCTCACGACAGCTTCGAACACCTGCCGGATCTCTTTCCGCTCTTCGTACCGCACGGCGAAGGCTTGTTGCGCGGCTGGGCCATCATCGAGCGAACCTCCATCGATACCCGCGTTGAACAATTGGAACGACTTGTCCGAGCCGCCGGGGGCACGCCCAAGCAGACACGCGTTTCTGAAATCAAAGATTTCTCAACGACCCGCATCAAGGTCGTGTTTCAAACCCTCATTGCATGGGAATGAAGCGTTCACTTGATGAAGCACCGCCTGCTGGGTTGGCCCATGAAGACCGTCGTAAAGTGCGAATGTGGTGCAACCATTGAC
>JASLVM010000089.1 GCA_030741355.1 Candidatus Poseidonia sp.
AGCGGAACGCCTTCTGTGGTCTCCTCCTCCGCTACCTATACGGTGACGGCCAGCAACACGGGCGGTAGCGACACTGCCACACTGACGTTCGTGGTCAACGATATCGCTCCTTCGTCACTGACCTACAGTCCAACTTCGTTCACCTTGACCAAGGGTACAGCGATGTCAACGGCTTCTCCTATTCTGTACGGCAACGGACTGGTTGATTCCTGGTCGGTCTCGCCTTCTCTCCCCTCAGGTCTTTCGCTTGATACATCAACCGGCGATATCAGCGGCACACCCACCACCATTACCTCATCTGCCACCTACACCATCACCGCCACCAACACGGGAGGAACTGATACTGCGACCATGACCATCGTGGTCAACGACGCCGTGCCCACCATTTCCTATTCGCCAACCACCTACACGCTCACCAAGGGCGTGGCCATGACGACGTCGACTCCAACCGTAGGAGGCGGAACGGTGGTGACCTGGTCGGTCTCTCCTTCCTTGCCTGCAGGTCTTTCCTTGGATTCGTCCACGGGGGCCATCAGCGGAACACCAACCGCCATCACCAGTTCGGCGAATTACCTGGTGTCCGCCACCAACACCGGCGGCACCGACTCGGTCTTCCTCACCATTGTGGTCAACGATGTGGCTCCTTCCGCACTGACGTACAGTCCAAACACGTTCACGTTGACCAAGGGAACGGCCATGACCACCGTCACACCGAGCAACAGCGGTGGAACAGTCACCTCATACTCAGTATCTCCATCACTACCAGCTGGGCTTTCTCTCGACTCTTCAACCGGTGCCATCAGCGGCACGCCCACGGCTGTCACGTCATCGGCCACGTACACCATCAACGCCACCAATACCGGGGGCTACGATACGGCGACCGTGACCATCGTGGTCAACGATGTGGCGCCCACTGGCCTCACCTACAGCCCGAACTCATTCACCTTGACCAAGGGCACGGCCATGACCACCGTCACGCCGACCAGCAGCGATGGAACACCTACCTCCTATTCCGTCTCCCCTTCCCTCCCAGCGGGACTTGCACTTGACACCTCAACCGGTGCGATCAGTGGAACCCCGACAGCGGTTACC
>JASLVM010000008.1 GCA_030741355.1 Candidatus Poseidonia sp.
GGCCTACCGTTCGTGGTTCGCTGCAAGCGCCACGGTTGACTTGAGGTGGTGATCAGTTCTCATCGCCAATACGGCCCATGAGCGCCAATGCTCCGATCACGGCGACAAGAGCACCTGCGGCCATGAAGCCGGGGGTGTCCTCACTCTCATCGGAGGGCTCTGCTGCAGGTGCTGAACCGCCATCGCCAACCACTCGGAAAGGGGGAGTTCGGGGAAACCTGGCATGGTGATGTAGACCGGCTTGCAGCGGGCCAACGCAGAAGCGGTGGACGGCATTTCGGTGATTTCCTTCCCGTCGAGTTCGTAGGCGACGCAAATCTTGAGTTCGTCAAGACCGCCCAAGACATCCAATTTGGTCAGGGCAAGACCGGTGAACCCGTTGATGCGTTGTGCCTGGCGCATGACCACGGCGTCAAACCACCCACATCGACGCTTTCGTCCGGTGGTGGTTCCGAATTCCTTGCCGACCGTGCCCATGTGGACGCCTGCCTCGTCTTCGAGTTCCGTTGGCATGGCGCCGTGGCCGACCCGTGTGATGTAGGCCTTGGTGATGCCAATGACGTCCTCAACGTGTCCAGGATGAATGCCGGCACCGTGCGTAGCATTGCCTCGAGAAGTGATGGAGGAGGTGACGAAGGGGAACGTGCCCTGGTCAATGTCGAGAAGGGTGCCTTGTGCCCCTTCGAGGATGACGTGCTCACCGAGTTTGAGGGCGTTGTCGAGCATCAAGCCGGTGTTAGCGATGCATGAGGCGTAGTTCTCGTGAATCCAAGCGATGTCGCCGGCCAAACCGTCCGCCGACACTCGTTCTGTGGAACCTGCAGCTTCTAGGGAAGCGTTCATGCGAGCCACGGTGGCGTTGGTCCAGTCCCCATCGCCAAGCACTTCAGCCACGTCGCCAAATCGAAGGCCCACGCGGTTGATCTTGTCGGCGTAGGTTGGACCGATACCACGGCCGGTGGTGCCGATCTTGGTGTCAAGGCTGTCCATGTAGCGGTGGTAAGGGAGAATGATGTGGGCGCGCTCGCTGACGAACAGGCGATCGCCCCGGGGGTCTTCGCCTGTGCTTTCCTTCCATCCGGTCAATTCCGTGTTGAGAACCCACGGGTCGATGACCATGCCATCGCCGAGCACGAGATGGCATTCCTTGCGGGTGATGCCCGATGGCAGGAGGTGGAATTTCAGGATTTGTTCACCAAGCACCACGGTGTGGCCAGCGTTATTACCGCCTTGAAAACGAGCCACCCAGGTGGCTTTTTCAGCCAAACGGTCAACGAGTTTTCCTTTCCCTTCATCGCCCCACTGAGCACCAAGAATCACGGTGGCTGGCATGTCAATCCTCATTTCCTTGCCACCGCGGGACGCCTTTGAACCCTGTGATGGCGTTTTGTTCAAAATCACACCCATCACGAGACAAAGAAGCCTGTGAACCGGAACGACCGTTTATAACAAGACACGTGAACTTCCTCCTGAGGCAGCAGAGCGGAACACAAGACAAAACCGTGTATTGAGTGCGACTAAGTATCTGCAAAGAAACCTCTAATTTATATAACACCACACACCACTACTAAACAAGGAGTTGAGATGATGAAACAAGAAAACGAGCAGTCACATGCCAGAAACACACCAAACCCCTCCCTTCCCGGCCTGAGTCCAATGGACCCATCCCGCCGAACCCTTGACGGCCACACCCGCCCTTGCGAGGACTGCGGTGCCGTAAATTGGGATTTTGACATCTCCCGCGGTGAAATCACCTGTGGCGATTGTGGGCTGGTGGCTGAAGAAAACGTCCCGGACCCCGGGGCCGAATGGACCAATCGAGACAACGGAGAAGACCGTTCCCGCGTTGGCCGTCCAATGACCTACACGCTTGCAGACAAAGGACTCAACACGACCATCGATGTTCGCGATTTGAACACCGGTATTGCCTCACGCCACGGCATGAGTTCTCAGGCACGAAGAGATTGGCGACGACGCCGCGTGATTGACGAACGCTCGAAGACCCGAAAGAGTCGGGAACGCAACCTCGTGAAGGCCAACCAGTTCATTCGCGACCGATCGGGGCTTCCCGCACCGCTTCAGGAAGAGGCCGCTCGGCTTTACCGTCGACTTTCCGGCGAAGGCTTCGTAACCGGCCGTTCCATCGCAGGCGTGACCGCTGCGTGCACGTACCTGGTGGCTCGCCAAGAGGGGTTGCCCCGTCAGATTCCCGATGTCGCTGAAGCTTTCGACATCACCGAAAAGGACCTGTCCCGATTGATTCGCCAGGTCTCTCGACGCCTCAACATGCACAAAATCACCGCACCGGACGAATATTTTGACAAATTCATGTCCGACCTTGGACTTGAACCAAGCATTCGAACCCCGCTTGATGAATTGTGGAACACCATTCGACCCCACGATGACGTTTGGCAGGGCAAAAAACCGATGGGTGTTGCGGCTGCTTTGATTTACAAAGCCGCCAGTGCAGCCGGATCGCCTCGTACGCAATCTGAAGTTTGTTCCGTGGCCAACGTATCGGAGGTCACCCTACGTGGTTTGCTTCGCATCATCGACGGGCTCTTGGACAAAATCCGTCAGTACCAAAACTTGCAGTGAACGAGGTAACCTTCATGAACGGGGGCGGCAAGCCCCAATCATGGGATTCAAGGCAAAGGCGCGCAAGCACAAAAAGGACGCCGGCGAGGATCAAAAGAAAACCACCTCCGGTAAAAAAGAGGGCGAAATGCCATGCGGGGTTCGTGATTGTGACAACTTTGCTGACAAATCCATGGGCGGACGCTCTCTTTCCGTTGACGATGCCATCGACATGTGGGGCTCCAACGGCTACGAAATGCGAAAAGGACGCGTGCGTGTTTGCAAATCCTGCTACAGAAAGTGGAAGAAGGAAAACAAGAACGATGAAATGTACTGATTTCACTTTCACTTTCTCTTGTTGGGTGTGAAAAAGAAAGGAGTACCTCCTGCACTTCATTCACCTCATGAATCAACGAATTATTGTTCGAAGTCTTACCACCAACGACGGCACACTGGTGGCCATGAGCGACGGTGTCGTATCGTGGAAACCACAGGAAGGACGAGCCACGAGAACACAACTCGAGGGGTTGCCCACCGTGCTGCTCGCCATACGTGGCCCAATGGGTCCGGTGGACGCCACGGCCATCGGGACCGCAGACGGAAACGTCGTCGTCATGACCATCCCCCGTTTGGAGACGGTTGCAAAGTTCTCCTTGAACTCCGGAAGTATTCGAGCCCTCACCCTGGTGAACGAAGGCGAAATGCATTTTCTCGTCGGCACCCAACACGGAGCTGTTTGGTCGGTATGCGACGGCCGTGCAAATCGCTGCATCCATGAATTTTCTATCGACGGCCCCGTTTCGAGCCTTCACATTGAAAGTGAACGCGTCCATGTTCGAAGCGGATGGATCCACCATGTTCGAACGCTCGATGGTTCGTCCCATGACGTCCAGAACACAGCGGCCTCGTATCGCATCAAGCGCCATAAGAGGTTGAGTCAAACCTATTTCATGCCGTACCCGGCTTAAACGGTCTCCTGTTCCTCAAGGGGCCATGGTGTTCGAGGCGTCAACCAAACAGCAGTTGGTGCGGGTCGGTCCCATGAGGACGGAGGTCGTCCTTCGTTGTTCACGGCTTCTTCGTGGAAGGCCAAATGGCGGTCAAGGACCTCTTGAACATGCTCTTTACCGCGGATAGCAGGACCCTGAAGGGGCACGATGGACGAAAGGTTGAGGCGTTTTATCCGCTTCATGCTGGCGATGATGTCAATCAACGAACCTCCCGGTAAATCCCAGCGCGTGGGGCGGTCTGCACGTGGGAGAAGCGCACCCACCACCAAGGTGGACAGATGTGGGATGTGAAAGCCCATCCCTTCACTGGCATGACCCGGGAGGTGAAGGGGAATCACTTCGCCACCACCCATGGGGAAGACGTCCTCTTCGCTCAGCCCCTCCGTTGCGGTACGAGGCATGTCTGAATCGTATCGATTCGCCCACGTCGTAAAGAAATCCCCCGTCTCAAGGGCCGCCTGACCGTCGGGGTGGATGTGAACGGGAATACCACCAAAACCTTCAGCGACATGAGCTGCACCTCCAGAGACCGGAAAGCGTCTGGACGTCAAGAGAATACGGTCCAATCGTTCACCCTCCAACTGACCCATGATGCGTTCGACCTGGAGGGATTGGTACCATGAGGTCCCTGCATTGATGAGGAGATGCCCCAACGAGCCCGATACGAGAACGGCGTTCCCGTCGTGGTGGATGCCGGGCAACCGCACAACCTTCATGCGTTGGCCATTCATTTACCCGACTTGAACATACCCAAAGCGGGTGGTTGCGGTTAAATAGGGGAATTCGGTCGCCCCATCATGGCACGATTCCCCGAAGCAGAAGCCCGTTTGCTTCACCGCAAGATTTGCATGCGCTGCAACGCACGCAACGCCGTTCGTGCCGCCCGCTGTCGCAAGTGTGGCTACAAGGGACTCCGTCCCAAGAACATTGAGCGCAAGGGCAACTGATCGCTCTACCCAATCCACTGCA
The DNA here is from genome assembly GCA_030741355.1 of Candidatus Poseidonia sp. Lineage (GTDB taxonomy): Archaea > Thermoplasmatota > Poseidoniia > Poseidoniales > Poseidoniaceae > Poseidonia. The sequence goes on from JASLVM010000008.1 coordinate 4,557, forward strand.
TCAAGAGGGTTGTTGGGTCACCCAACAAGACCAACGGTAGCACTGCGGGAAACAAAAACACCAACAGTGGCATCTTGTGGCTGACCCACACCTTTTCCACACCAAGTGTTGAGAGGCGTGCGAGATGGTCTGCAAGGGCCTCATCGGTTGGTGTTATTCGAGGAGCTCGAGTTGCATGCACCACCCGCAACTCGCCATTGGGCATGGCCATCGTGTCCGTCAACATCCAAACATGGCGGCGAGGTACGTCTTCAAGCGACATCATGGAGGCATGCCACGCCAAACGAAGGTCCCCGATGCTTCGCACATCCCCTCGTTTGAAATTGAGAACGAGCATGACCACAGGAATGAGAAGAAACGCAAGACCTCCCCAAATGAGCAAGGCAATGCTAACCGGTAGCGCGATGACGGAAACCTCCGCCATGTTGCTGAAGGGAAGAGGGACAGCGGCCCAAGTAGGGAAGACGAGCGTGACCCACATCAAGGCCTTCGCATCGGCACCACCGTGGAGCAAGCGAAGTCGCCATGCCAAGTCGATGAACAAAACCACCAACAAAAGTGAGGCCGTTTTCCACCAGAGCATGCCGAGCGCATCACCGTCATCGAGCACCACCTCAAGAGGCGTGGTGGTTTGGTATTGGAGAGCACCTGCGACGAGGCCGACCGTGCTGACGGCGTACCAAAACAGGAACGTTCGGTCCATCCAAGAACCGTTCAGGGCGTCTTTGATGGTGGGCCGGCCAAACACCGAAACACTGGCGTAGGCGATGACGGCTGAAGCGGTCAGGTAGATGGTCCAATCTGCACCCTGAACCATCAAATCGAGCGCCCAAATGAAAATGGCCGGCTTGGCCCAAACAATCCAGTGTTCATTGACCACCCGGCGGGTCTTGTGATCCATCCAAGCAGCCCAACCCATTCCGAGGAGAAGTACGGCAACCCGTGTCCATCCCAAGATGGCCTCGTTGGTCGCCTGCATGGATGAACCACGGCGGCCATCAACTTAAAGACGGCCACCAACCAGCCCAAAATGCGTGCAACAAGGTGAGGACCATGAACATCGAAGAACGATTAGAACAAGTTGCGTCAGTCATCAACCAAATTGATGATCCAAAAGTCCCACGAAATATTCGTCGTCAAGCCAAAGAGGCATGTGAAAACTGGCTCTTGAACAAAGGTCGCCAACTTGATGTTCGTATCGCTATGGCTCAGTCAAAGCTGGAAGAGTTGTACGAAGACCCTAACATTCCACCCGAGTTCGGCACGCTGATTCTCACCATCAACACCGAACTTGAGCGCATCTTGACCGAAGTGCTCTGAATCACTCTTCTTCCTCATCATCGCTCAGAGCGAAAACGAGACGTCCCAGCAACAAGCGCTCCTTGACGCTCAGTTTCCCTTCGGTCACAATGGCCTCAAACTGTTTGTCCCACTCCTTGGGATGGTGCATGTGGTCAATGCCGACTCGAATCAGGCTGATTTGGTCAACACTCAACCGACCTCTTCGAAGTGCATACTCAGCAGCGATGCGGGCCGAAATCAATTTGACTTGCTCGTCCGAATAACCGAGCACGGTTTGCAATTCTCTCAACATACGTTCCTCGTAGGCCGTGACACGTCCATCTTTGATGGCCTCTCGCCAGGCCTCTTCGAGCGTCGGGGCACGCTCGGAAAGAAGGATGGCCAAAGGTCTGGTTGCATCGATGTTCTCGAGTACAATTTTCAAAATGACGACAAGCGGAATGGACAGAATCATTCCAATGATGCCCCACACCCAAAAGGAGAACGCAGTAACCACCAGCAAGAGCACGGGTGAGATGTCAAGAGCACGACCTGCCCAGCGAGTTTCAATGATGTTCCCCCAGAGTTGCTGATTGGTCAAGAGAAGGGTGGTAAGCACCAGAAGCATAGCAGGGTCGAGAAGAATAAACCCGAGAAGAATAGGAGGAATCGTGGCCAATAACGAACCGATGTAAGGCACATAATTGAGCAAAAACGTCAGCAGGGCCCAAGTGAACCAGAGGTCAATTCCAAAGACGAGCATGACCAAACCAGCACAAACACCTGTTCCGAAGCCAACACCCGTTTTGACGACCACGTAGGTGTTCACACTGGCCTCGATCTGGTCTCGAATCATGTGAACGCGTTCACTCGCTCCACCCGGGTATGCACGTTCAATACGACCAGGAAGTAAACTGGCTTCGAAAATGATGAAGAGCAAGAAGAAAAGCACGGTGATACCTGTGATGAAGAACATCCCCACGCTTGAGAGTAAACCGTTGAGAGCATCCGATATGCCGGAGCCATCCTCCAACAAGCCCATGCTTGCCAGGTCATCATCGAGGGTGCCATCGACCGTCGCCCCAGCGTCCATGATGGATTTACCAATCAACGGCGTCTCCTTCAAATCCGACCAACGTTCGTTAAGCAGCCCGGTGTATTCATCCATACGTTCTTCATCACTGAGGAAATTATCGGCTTGCTGGTAAGCGAAGAATCCTGCACTCAAGACGATCAAAATCGCCAGCATGAGCATCGTGATGTACGACAGCATGATGGGGAATCCCTTTCGTGAAAGTGCGTCTGCCCCGGGTTTCAAGACGAAATAGATGCCAAGGGCGATGAACAACGGTTGGAGGACATCGATGAGTTGAATCAACCATACGGTGACCAGCGTCATGATGACGGCGGCATGCGAAAGCACCGTCAATCGATTACGGAACTGCTGACCCGTCCATGCTGGTGTCGAAGTCTCCATGAGGGAATGCTGCACCTTTCTGGTTTTCAACACATCTCCATGGATTCATTGCTCATTCCGACTCGTCAAACTCAACTAAGTTCGGCAATCGGAGGGTCAACATGGCTGAAATAAACATCAAAAATCCACACAAATGAAACGGCGTGTGATAATCCCAAGGATACGAACCGTTGACGGTGAGTTCCCAGACAACACCTCCCGAAAGAGGCCCTAGAATCCGTGCAAAAGCACCCAAGGATTCCTGGGCCCCCATGACCGCCCCCAAATCATAGCCTTCATCACGAGCGAGCCGGGTAAGATACGTGCTCGAGGACGGTTGGAACACGCCGTTTCCAATGGCGATGCAGGAAAGCACCAACAACATCTGTATCCAGACCATGTTGGTCTGTGTGTACGGGATGAGAACCAATCCAACGCCGGTCAGGGCAATGGAATAGGGAATGAGGCGACGGGTTCCGAATTTCCGAGTTAAGGGGCCAATGAGCACCCCTTGGGTGAAGATACCAAAGAACCCAATCATGGCAAAGATACGACCGTTGTCTTGCTCAGAAAAGCCAAGACCTCCCATGGAGGGGTCCATTTCATTGTAAAGAATGAACACTGCGTGCATGACGGTGAAACCCAGCATGAACAGCATGGTGACCCAAATCATTGCACCTACCGTGGCCGTGCGGAGCATGGAGACGGAATTGCTCGTCATGTTCACCATCTGCCTTCCCCATGAAGGTGATGATTCCTTTTTGACGGATTCAACATCGACGGATTCAGGAAGTTTGTAGTAAGCGAGGACCAGTGAACCTGCTGATAGAACGCTCGCAATAACGCAGGGAAGCAGATATGGATAGGTCTCAAAGACCGTTCCTACGAAGAGGTCCCAGCGGTCTGCTGGACTCGAAAACTCGCCTCCAATGAAGGGGCCAATGGTGAAACCGAGTCCGAAAGCCGCACCGATGAGGCCCATGCGTGTGGCCAATTGTTTTGGCGTGCTGACATCGCCAATGTACGCACGGGCGACGGCGATGTTTCCATTGAAAATTCCAGCAAAGAACCGCATGGAGAGCGCAAAGAGCAACGTGTTTGAGAAACCAAACGCCGTGAAAAAGACGGTGTTTCCGACCAAGCCAATCATCAACACCGGTCGGCGACCAATTCGGTCTGAGAGCGACCCCCAAAAGGGCGAAGAAATGAATTGGGCAGTGGAGTAAGCCGTCATCAAAAGACCGACCCAAAGGCCGATGCGAACCACTCCCTGTTCTGCTGCGAGGTCTTGAACGAGATACGTGAGAAACGGAATGATGATTCCGAAACCGATCATGTCGATCATGGTGACCAAAAACAGGGCCAGAAGGGCTCCTTTTCCGGCATCCCGTGAGGTCGTAGACATGTGGAACAAAACCTGCGTCGTGCTGTTCACTTTTGTAAGCCACGCCAATATTCATGCGGGGAGGCGTGGTTTGCTTAGACCAAAGAAATCTTGCTCTGCACTTCGGGAGTCAAGCGGTCGATAACCGCCTCGAGGCGTTCCACCAATCCGGCTTTCTGCTCGTGCTTGATGAGGGCATATTGCATGACTTCGTCCAGCGTGTCAACAGCGAGGACTTCGACCATTTTCTCAAACCGGTCGTCAAGAAGCACGTCTTGCATGTTTGCGCGTGGCACGACGATGGTCTTGACACCCGACCGGGCTGCGGCTTCAATTTTGGCCGTAACACCGCCAATGGGCAGCACCTCGCCACGGACGGAGAGCGAACCCGTCATGGCCAGGTCTTGGCGAATCGGGATGTTTTCGAGGGCGGAAATAATGGCGGTGGCGATGGTGATGGACGCTGAGTCTCCGTCAACACCGTGTGTATCAACGAATTGAATGTGAATGTCGTAGTCTGAGATGTCCTTGCCGGTCAGCTTCTTGATGACAGCGCTGACGTTGGTCACGCTTTCTTTGGCTAAATCGGACAAGCCACCCGTGGCGTGTATCTTACCGCCGCCGCCTTGCGAGGGAGTGACCAGGGCTTCAACAGGCAACATGATGCCACTGAAGTCGGACAGGCCGGAGTTCGCACCGAGAACGGCAAGGCCGTTCACACGACCGACTCGCTCTCCGCTGTTGACCAGCATGGCGTAGTCTTGGCGACGTTCAATCATCCGGTCAGCAACTTGCTGTTCCAGTGGCTTGGCGATGTTTCGGGCGCCGAGCACATGTTCGGCAGAGGTGAAGGGAACACCTGCTTCCACGGCCAAATCGCCGGCGATTCGAACCAAGCCCCCGAGTTCACGAAGGCGGAGGGAGAGCTTTCCTCGGCGACCTGCACGGCGTTGGGCTTCTCGGAGAATGATGGCAACAGCGCTCTTGTCGAAGTGAGGAATCTCACGGACGGTGTCTTGGTCGCGAAGCACCTCTTGGGCGATGAAGCGAATCAGCCGACGTCGGTTTCGTGAGGTGTCAGGCATCTCTGAGTTCACGTAGACTTCGTAACCGTAGCCTCGGATACGACTTCGAAGTGCAGGGTGCATACCTTGGATGGCATCGAGGTTGCCCGCCGCGATGAGAATGAAATCACAGGGGACCGCTTCGGTCTTGGTCAGCGCACCGGAGGAGCGTTCAGAGCGGCCGGAGATTGGGAAAGCCCGGTCTTGCATGGCCGTCAACAGGGCTTGTTGCTCTTCGAGGCGGAGGAGATTGATCTCGTCGATGTAAAGAACGCCCTTGTGGGCACGATGAATGGCTCCGGGCTCCACACGGTCGTGAGCAGGCGTTTCCATCCCTCCGGATTGGAACGGGTCGTGGCGTACATCGCCCAAGAGTGAACCGGAGAGGGTGGCCGTAGCGTCAACGAAGGGTGGCAACTCGTTGAGGTCATGTTTGACAAGGACTTTCGGGATGCGACTGTCGTCGGCAGCACCGAGACGGCTGCGAATGAACATGTAGCCGAAGACGAGCAGGAAGCCACCGAAGAGCAGGGTGAACAAATCTCCAGATTGTAGCGCTGCGATGAGGAGGAGGAAACCGATGGCTGCGAAAGCAATGAACAACATGCGTTGGGATTTTTCACGCTGTTGACGAATCGCTTCTTTTTGGACCTTGACGATACGTTCGGCTCGGCCTGCGGGAACCGTTCGAACGCGAGGAACGTTCTCATCGTCTTCATTCGGATACACGAGGACATCTTCCAGTGCATCCTTGGGGAGCAGGTCGGTCATCGATTTGGCCAGCATGGATTTCCCTGTTCCAGGGTCTCCAATCATCAGCATGTGTCGTCGCTGTTCTGCGGCTTTCTTGATGACCACAGAACCGGCTTCCTGACCGATGACCTGGTCGACGAGTCGTTCAGGGATTGGAACATCAGCCGTGGATTCAAATTCAACATCGGCGATCCATTCTTCGATGGAGGAGTTGAGCACTTCATCGGCACCGGTGGGTTCAGGCGACCAGATGGTGGTCGTTTCTTCTTGACCTACGTCCGACTCTTCTTGATTCTCCAGAGGGGTTGCCTCTGAATCCTCAACGGGAATCTCCACGTTGTCTTCCGCCACGATACTTCCTCTCCTCACTCCCCTTTAGGGCTATGCTTTTGTCATAACTCCCGTCAAGGGGTCATAAATCTTGCATTCACTGCTGGTTCATCTGGTCAAGGTATTGCTGGCCGTAGTAGGTCCACTGCTCCATGCTCCAGCCCGCAGGTAGACCGCCGGGCGGCAAGGGTGGGCCGGCTGGTGCGGCAACAGGTGCAGGGGGCGGTGCAACAGCAGCCACCGGTGCAACAGCGGCCACCGGTGCGACGGCAGCAACAGGTTGCTGGAAGATGTCTTGAGCGCCGCCGTACATTGAGTTGGCCACGGTGTCGTGAACCGGCAAAGCGGCCTCGTTCCACTTGGTTTCCTCAGCACGGCCACCGCCACCTCGCATGAACATCAACCCGAGAAGGGCTGCGACGATGAGAACGCCGAGAACAATGAGAACGATGTTCATGTTCAATCCACCTTCTTCATCGGCGCTTGATCCTTGAACTTCGTCTGCGGGACAGTTGGCGCGGAGGTCTTCACAAGCCGTATCGAACTTCGTGTTCAACTCCATCAATCGTGCTTCGAGAGAGGCTTCGTCCTGCGTGTTGGCAGGGTCTGCAAGTTGTTCCTCAACGTCTTCGATGTCGTTGATGAGGTCGGCCACATACCAGTCAAGGAGGGTATCTTCCATGTCTGCAGGAGCGGGCAGGGACTCGGTGGTCAACCACTTCGTGGTGTCCAAGGTCTTGTATTCCTGGCCAGTTTCATCGACAGCAAGAACGGTCAGACCGATGTAGTCCATGTCTCGCATGCCGTTGACACGAGCGTATCCACCATCGCCGTAGGACGAGGGGATGTTCATTTCCTGTGTCCATCCGGTGCTGGAACGGGACATGTCGAGGTCGTATTCCCAGAAACCGTCGCAAGTACCCGAGAGTTCGTTGCAAAGCGACCACGTGACCGACACCAAAGTGAAGGTTGGAGCAGCTTCAGTCAGTTCAAAGGAAGCGGTTGGGGTTTGGGTTTCGTAGGTGTAATTCACCATGTCCACATACAGGTGACCGGATCCGTCGTCCGTCTTCGAGATGTAGAACGGCAGGGCGTCAAAGACATTGACCGTGATTTCGTAGCTGTTCGTTGCGTAGCCGTCAGTGGTTGAGATGGTGACGGTTTGAATTCCAACTTCCTCAAAGTTGAGAATGAGGTCACCGGTGACCAGTCGAGCAGAGCCCGTTTCGGTCGATTGGGGGTTGTTCACCCAGTAGGTGCCTTGTGGGCTGTCTACATCGGTGAGTCGGCTGTTGAGGTTGATCACCTTCTGACGGTTTGTCTTCAACGAAAATTCTTCGATATCGGTCATGTCCAATCGAGGCGCATCGTTGATGGGGTTGATGCGGATGGTGACGGTTTGGTCAGAGAACTGCTCACCGTCGCTTGCACGGAGCGTCACCACGGTTTCGCCGTTCACATCGTCGTCAATCGTCTCGTAGCCGAGGGTGTTGCCTCGGAGTTCAACGCTGATGATTTCGGGGTTGGAATTGTCCATGATTTGGAGGGACAACGTAGAGATGTCAACGGGTTGCCCGTTGTCATCGGTGTCGGAGAGGTATTCGGAGAGTGACAAGACACCGGTGCTGCCTTCGTCAACCACCTGAATGGGCAGACCAGCCCAGCGAGGTTGACCGTTTTCAATCACGTTGAACAGAAGCGTACCGTAGGGGAGTTCTCCGGTGTCGGAGTAGTCGCCACCATCGTCAACCTTGACTTCGATGCCCTTCTGTCCAAGAGGACAGCCGTTATCGTAGGGGAACAGGACTTCGAGTTCTTCGGTGTCGGCATGCCATGCAACGAAGTTATCGCTGTCTGAGGTGATGACAAGGTCGCCGAGAGGGGTTTCAGGGTCGGACACGTGGCCGACCATGCTGACCTTGGTGCTCAAATCGCACATCACGGTTGGAACGGGGTCTGCGACGATGAGCGGGCGACCGTTGGCCAACTCGAAAATGTCGCTCACGACCGACCAACTGCTCGTTTGTCCACGACCGTCAACGGTGCGGGAACGGAGGTCATAGTCGCCAGCACTCATGGCCATGGTGGGCGTGACGATGTACTCTCGTCCTTCTTGTGGCGAGTCCCGGTAGAGAACATTCTCGCCACCGGCAACGATGCTAGCGTCCCAGAGGTTTTGACCCGCAGGGGAGACTTCAATCTCAAAGGTCATGCTGTCGATGGTGTCGACGTTGTCATTGGGGTCACCCTTGGCAAGAACACTGACGTAATCTCCTCGCTGAACAACATCAGAACCGAGGACCTGCGGAGTCTTGACCATTGGAACTCGGTCGTGATTAACACCGATCTCTTGGACGTTGTTGCTGTTGGTCATGTCTCCGGTGATGCCGACCAGTCGGGCACCAAAGTTGGTGGACCAAACGTTGCTTGGGAGGTTGGAGGTGTCAAAGGTGGCCGTTCCGGTCAGGAAGGGCGAACCAGGAGCAACATTGAGGGTTGGAATGGACACGGTATCAATCGCCGTGGTGGTGGCGCCGTTCTTGTAGAAGAATTCGAGGGAACCGCCGCTGGTGTAGTCGAGGTCTCCGGTGTTCTTGACGTCGGCTTGGAGGGTCACTGTGTCGCCTCGCACGTAGGAATTCGTGCCTTGGTCGTTGGTCACCGTCATACCGGACACAGCGATGTCCATCTTGGGGCCCATGGTGGAGTCAATGGCGTGGTAAACGTGAGGACTGCTGCCACCCACCGACACTTGGTTGCCGCTCATCAGAGCAGCCACGACGATGGCTTTGTTGAGTCCACCTGGGACGACGGAGGTGGGGACAGACGACCAGGATTCCGTGGCTTCGGTTGAAGAGACGGTGACGCTGTGGAAGGCAGACCCTGTACCGGCGCCCTTGGATTTGTAGGTGTCTCCTGCCGTGAGCCAAGCCATCCAACAATTGTAGCCGTGTGGGATGCCTGAGGAGTAAGAGTAGCCCGTGCAATCCTTGTCAACAAGAGCGGCGTAGAGCTTCATGTTGGAAGCAGGCGTGCCTGAACCCTTGTACTTGTAGGAGATGCTGATGTCGTAGTTGCCACCGTTTTGAGAGACGGCTGCGGACATCCCGTAATCGTTCACGGTGCTGTGCATGCCGCCGCCGCTTGAAAAGAGGCTGTCGTACGTGGTGTAAGCGCTGTTTGCACCGCTTTGTCGCTTGTCGGTTCGGTCGCCGAAGTAGGCATCTGGAGCACCGCCGGTGGTCCAAGCCCAGTTGTACGGGGCAACACCGCCTGCACGGGCCGTGTTCGTTTGGCCGAAGGAGGCGGACATGTAGGTGACGTAGACATACTCGTCAGGATGGTTTTGCTTGATGGAATGATGAGCATCAGAGCCACCGCCCGTCTTGGAACAGTGGCCGCAATTGTCAGAGGAGATGTACTGGCCGAAAACAACGTGGCCAGGGCTGGTCGCTTGGGAGTTTTGTTGCACGACGGGTTCTTCTTCCAGTTCGATGGCTGGTTGGTACAGTTCAGCCATCATTCCGGACGCAAGGCTGCCGAGGAAAACGGCAACGATGACGAGGGCTAGGCTACGCGCGGCGGTATTCATGTTAATAGCACGAGCGAGTGGGTATATGAAACACACGCCCCCATGTCTTTTCATTTCAAATACAGATATGGAGCAGTCATGTGTTAATAGCAGAGAGGAGAACCTTAACACCAACCGCCATCTCGGCAAGTTCGTGACCTCATCAGACTGGGCTGTGCTTGTTGAGGAAAATGGGAAGACGTACGTTGTCGAAATGAACGACAAGCAGTTGAAAATCAAAGGCTTGGGCGTCTTCAATCCTCATCAAACCCTGATGAACACGCCAATTGGCGGCACGGTGATCATCGGCCAAAAGGAACTCAAGCGAGTCCCAGCGCGCCTCCCAGAACTCAGCAGAGGCATGGCTCGTCGCGCCCAAACCATTGGAAGTAAGGACGCTGGTTTCTTTGTCGCCAGACTCGGGCTGGGACCGGGAGATTCCGTTCTTGAAGCAGGCCTTGGTAGCGGAGGGTTGGCCATGCATATCCAACGTGTCCTCGGCAGCGAGGGCAGCCATGTCACCGTTGAGCCACGAAGTGAACACTCTGAAGTGGCTCTTGAGAATCTTCGCCGCATCATCGCTTGCTGGGACCAGACCCCTCATCATCACCACATCGAGGGCACCATCGAAGAATCCATCGCGAACATCCAAGAGGTGGCCGATGGGTTTCACGCCATCGTCCTCGATCTCCCCGAACATCCCAGCGCCATTGAGGCAACCGCCGACCTGCTCCTGCCCGGGGGTCGTCTCGCCTGTTATTGTCCGGTCAGTACTCAACTCGAGCGAGCCTGGGAGGCCTGCGAGGCCGCCGGTTTGACGGTTGAATGGGCGGGAGAAATGATGGAGCGAGAATGGGGGCGTGCATCAAAGGGCGGCATGCGTCCTGTCAACGGACCCTTTGGCCACACCGCCTTTTTGCTGGTGGCCCAGCGAACATGATCACTCGATGACTCGTATCTTATTGTCGCACTGTGGGCAGGTGAATCGGAACGGTGGCGTGCTTCCTCGTGGAACACCCAGGCGAGCGTCACAAGAGGGACAATTGACCTTTGATTCGCCATCCAATCGACATTCATTGTAGCCGAGATCGGGGAGGTCCTTCTCTACTTCAACGTCCTCCTCAACGTCCTCTTCCACAATCTCGTCTTCCTGCTTTGGTGAACGCTTTCGAAGAAGTTGAATGGCCACGAGCGCCACGATCCAACCGGCCCCCATGACGCCGAGCGTGGTTGGCTGACTCACGCTGACACCAAGCGGCAACGAAAGGCCGTTGGGCGGCAATGCCGGACCTTCGATGGACACGGGAAGAGGTATGGATTCGTCCGTGTTCAATACGCCGCCGCCCGTTGATGTGGCCCGAATCACGATTTCTGAGGTGGCTGTTCGAGCGGTGTTGGAAATGACGGTCATTTGGAAATCGATACTGGAGCCGGGCGTAAGGGTGTAGTCGGTGGTTGCTTGGTCATCGCTCATTCGGACCCATTCCAAAACCAGCAAACCGGTGTCTTGACCGAAGGCGTCCAGTGTTCCGGAGACTTCGGCATTTCCGAGGTTTTCAACCGTTAGAACGGTCGAAGTGGAACTGTCAACGCCAAGGGACAAACGACCGTCAGCAAAGGAAAGGGCCACCAAGGAATCGCCCGGCCAATCGGCTTCCACCGTGTAGAGCTTGCCGTACTCCAACACCACGTTGCTTCGAACAGAACTGACGGCGCGGAAGGTGATGACCCGTTGACCGGCTTCAGCGTCATTGGGCACCACACATGACCACCCAAAGGGGTCTGAAGAAAGCCCGGGAGCGACCGTGATGGTGACATCCAAGCCGCAATCAACACCCACCGTGGTCAGGGCAAACGTATCCTCGACGTTGCCCGTGTTGGTGAGCAGAATGCTGCCGTAAACCGAGCCACCCGGTGCGGCCTTGTCCACTTCGGTCAAAACGGTCATGTTGGCGCCAACCGAAACCGATTGAACCGTCATGACCACCTCGTCATGGACCTCCAGGTTGGTTGTAGATACAACCTTCAGTGTGTAAATGACACCCGCTTCGGGTGCCCCCGTTGCGATTTCGCGAACACCGACGGAAATCGGTTGACTGGACCCTGAATTGAGTTGGAAGGTCGTTGGTGTAATGGTGAATTCAAACCAATTCCCTTGGCTTTCCGTGGTCCATTCCACGAGGTAAACATCCGACGTTGTCCCGAGGTTGGTGACGTCAACAACGGTTGAAGAAACAGAACTCGGACTCGCCAAGAGTCGTTCTTGAACGGTGTTGACGGCGACTTGTTCTCGCTCCACCACGACGACATCAAAGGTGTAGGAGACGCTCAACGAACCGGCGAGGTAGGTCAGGGTCACCGTTGAGGTCCCCGGTGTCGCACCCGTTGAAGCATCGAACGTCATGACGACGGTTTGCTGCTCGGTGCGGTTGAGGTCAACCGCACTCACGTCGAACGCCACATCAACCGAGGAAGGAAGGCCGGACAGCGTGGGGGTCAACGAGAGGTTGGAGGTGCCGGTGTTTTCGAGAACAACGGTCAGCGTATTGGTCGAACCGGGGCTGATGAGCACACGGTTATCATTTGGCGGAACGATGTCCAACCCGTCCACTTCGAGCAAATGGATGTCCACCATCAGGTTCGAGGTTTGACCGTTGTACGTGGTTGAGAAGGACTGTTGGACCATGCCTGAAAGGGCGGCATTGCCCTTGGTGTTGACCGTCCATGTGCCCACTTCGCCGGCGGCAACGGAGATGCCCGAGGCAGAAACAAGCACCGTGGTGAGGTCTTGATGTTCAACGATGTCGAGGTAGAACGTGGCATCGTCGCTGCCGTGGTTGTGAAGGCGAACTTCGTAGTCGCCACCAATTTCGGGAGTCAAATCCACGGTCGCCATAGGACCGGACAGGGAGAAACTCACGTTTTCATCGATGTCCACGGTGAAATCAAGTTGTTCCAAAACCGAGGTGGTGTCATCCACCGCAACATGGCCCGTCAATCGGAAGGGGCACTGGCCGGTACTGTCTGCGTTTTCATCGACATCGATCATCACCTGAACTTCGCCGACGGTGTTGGGCTGGAGGCCGATGGTTTGGGGGGTGACGAGCGACCCTGTACAAGGGCTGAGGCCAGCGCCGGGAGGAACGGAAAGCGACCAATCCAGGTCAAGCGGGGCGTTTCCGGTGTTCGTGATTTGAACCCCGGTCAAGGTGCTCGCACCGGGAAGGAACACATCGTTCTGACGAAGGAAAGCGGCACTGGCAGACGGTTCCGCCTCCACTTCGACCACGATGATGGTTGAGGAGGTGATGTTGCCGTTGGTCGACCCGATGGTGAGGCGGAAGCCGTAGAAGTCAGGGGCCGCATCGGAGGGAACCGTGATGGAGAGCGTGGCAGATTCAGAGCCGCCTGCGGGAATGTTGGACAATTCGTCATCCTGCCACTGGATGTACCAACCTGATGGAATCGACGACCCAAGACCAAACGCAGCCGTGCCTGAGACTTCCCACGGGTAGTACGACATGCCAGCCGTTTGGTTGAACACGGTGTCGTCCGCAGCTTGCTGCAGCGTGAGTTTCACGTTGGCGTTCAAATTCACGGTGTCGTTGGAGCCCACACAAGTTTCTCCGGTGGTGCTGGAGTGGAAAACGCAAGCAGCAAGGTAAGAACCTGAAAGCGATGGATGGCTTCCGTCCGAGGTGTAGAGGTCGTAGAAGAGGTTGCCAGAGACAGTCGGATCGTCGCCATCAGCGACCACGGCATCGTGGACGGTTTTGTAGGCCAAACCAACAGGCGCAATCCAAACGCTGTTTCCTGCGTTTGAAATGTTCTCAGCATAGCGGGTGTAGCCCTCGGTCAGCCGGGCTTGCATGTTGGTGAAATTGTTGTTGAAACTGTTGAGACTGTCGCCGTCTCGATAGCCCCACGTCATGAACATCATCGTTTGAGCACCCTCACTTTCAATTTCATTGCTCAAATTGACAGCAGCGTTCTTGCTTTGCTGCCACATGAGTTCCGTGGTGGGGAATGAAGGCACCTGACTCTGATCCTGCAAGATGACATAATCCCAAGCGGAGCCTCTGAGCGTGGTGTTCCATTGATTCCCGGACGTGTTCACGTTCTGCCAGTGTTGGGGGAGTTTCATGCCGCCGGATGTGACCGAGCGAACCGTGGCGTTGTAGGCGTCAGCATCCATGACGCCTTCGACTACCGAGGCCAAATTGTTGGCACCCGTGTAACTGTTCCCCATCATCATCACGGAAATCGAAGGCGTAGTAACGTTTCCACTGCCGTTTCCTGTTCCGTTTCCTGTGCCATTATCGCTGGAATTTCCCGAGGAGTTTCCTGAGGTGGTGTTGGTGTGATTGGCCCACCATGCCGCGAGATCGGGTTGGACCTCCACGTCGAGCAGGAAGGTGTCTGAAACCGTCCCGAGGTTGTGCGCGTTGAAACTCACATCCGTGCTATCGCCTGCCGCCATGTGAACAAGCGGTGACCCAACAGCCGCCAGGGACGGATGATAGGACGGTGCAACGGATACGAGGACGGTCAGATGGGTGGACACTCCAGCGCCGGGTTCGGTCACGTTGATGGTGAACGAACCGCTGTCTGCCACGGTAGCGCCTTCGTCCAGACGAACCACGATGGTGGTGTTCTTTGACCACGTTGGAAAGACGTTGTCCACGGTCTCATCAACGGGCAGGATACTCCAGTACGATGCGAGCGAACCCGAATCCACACTGAGGTTGTAGGATTCAATGCTGGAACCGTTGTTTTCCACCGTGAGCGTGATGTTGGTGCTTTGTCCGGGGGCCAAAACAACGTGTTGCACATCCGTACTGAGCAGGATGGAATCGTCGGCTGACGCCGAGCCGATGAGCGGCGAAACGCTCATCATGAGCAAAACGAGGACACAAGCAACCGCACGAGCAGGTCGGCTGGACATGGCAGAACCAAAGCGACACTGTTCAAGAGACTTCGGGCAAGCCGCGCCCGCTACGCTTTGGCTTTTGATTCAACCAAACTCCCCCAGCGAATGGTTCATGTTCTGTGCCTCAACCCCACGCTCATGACCACTTGGGTTCCAACCGCCTTCCGCACACACACCCTCGGCGAATTGCAAGAGAAAGGAGCAGACCTTGTTGGCAAAGATGTCACCGTCATCGGATTCATGGAAGCCAATCGAGGCAAAGGAGCCATCTGTTTTGTTGACCTCAGAGATGGAACGGGCAAGACTCAGGTCTTTCTGAAAGCTGACAACATCGGTGAAGAAGACTTGGATACCGTTCAACGAATGACGCGGGAATCGACCCTCCAATTCACCGGAACCGTCGCCCTCAAGCGCCCTCCAAAGGTCAAGGAAGGTGAGCCGACTCCCCCGCCTGCCTACGAAGTCTTGGCCACCTCAGTGAACGTCATTGCACGGGCCGAGGCCCCGCTCCCTCTGGGCGTCACCGACAACGTCAAGGTCGAACTGGACACACGATTGGACAACCGATTCCTTGACTTGCGAAGAGCCCATGTGAACGCCATGTTCCGCCTTCGCGGAAAAGTCCTGCAGTACGGTCGTGAACACCTCATCACCGAGGGCTTTGTCGAAACACACACGCCAAAAATCGTGGCAACCGCCACCGAAGGAGGGGCTGACTTGTTTCCCATGCAGTACTTTGACCGTCCTGCTTTTCTCAACCAATCCCCTCAACTGTTCAAGCAACTTTGCATGAGCGGAGGTTTGGAGCGTGTCTTCGAAATCGGACCTGCCTTCCGAGCTGAGAAAAGCGACACTTACCGCCATTTGGCCGAGTTCATTTCCTTTGATATCGAGTGCTCTTGGGCCAACGACGATGACGTGATGGGCGTACTGGAGCGTATGCTTCATCACATTTGGAAATCCGTTGCCGAAGACGAAGAGTCGCAGGCCCTTATCGACACCATCAACGTGTTTCGTGCAGAGCAGGGCGACGAACTGGTCGAAGTCATCGTCCCTGAATTGCCCTTCCCTCGTGTGGAATACGACGATGCTATACGCATCATCAAAGAAAAGGGCGGCAGCATTGAGTGGGGAGACGACATCGATGCCGAGAACTCCGACCTCTTGGCTCAAGACCTTCCGCAGTTCTACTTCCTGCCTCGGTGGCCCATGTCCCTGAAGCCGTTCTACATCCATCAAATCGATGGGGAGATCGGAAGCACAGGTGAGCAACTTTCCCGTGGCTTTGACCTCAACTTCGGCCGAGACGAAATGACCTCGGGTGGCCAGCGAGAGCATCGCATCGATGTGCTTGTAGAGAACTTGCGTTCCATGGATTTGGACCCTGAGGAATTTGAATTCTACGTGGCTGGCTTCCGACACGGCGTCCCACCTCACGCAGGTTGGGGGCTTGGTGTGGAGCGCATTTTGATGAAGTTGACAGGGGCGAAGAACGTCCGTGAAACCGTCCTCTTCCCACGAGACCTCCGTCGTTATTGCCCTTGAGCACCGGGCCTCGCTCATCCGAAGAGCAGGAAATACCCGACACCAAAGACCACCACATCGCAAAGAGCGTGGGTGATGTAGGGTATCCAAATGCTACGATACCGGACGTAAAGCCAACTGAAAGCAGCGCCGCCTACGAACAATCCGAAACAAGCCAGGAGATTGGCCGACAGGGAAAAACCAAGAAACCACAAGGCAAAGAAGTGATGCAATACGAACACAAAGGCAGAGGCAAAAATGGTGGGCCAGCCGGGCCCAAACACGACCTCTCCCTTTTCGACGAGGAACCATCGGAACACGTACTCCTCCAACACCGAATTCCCTACCGTCCAGAAAACAGCCGCAGCGATGTAGGTGTTCAGGTTGGTCAAGCCAAAGGGCTCGAGGGTGGTTCGGAATGTTTCACGATCGACTCGGGATTCACCAACCAGAAACCATGCCAAGACCATGATGGCGCAAAACACGAGACCGATGGTGGTCGCTGCAACGTAGCCTCCCTTTCGCACCGGCGACCAGGACCAATTCTTACGGTCAACTTTCAGATGCCACCACAAGGGTAAGCCAAGCATCCACGCCTTGGAGAGAACCCAAACAAGTTGCCCCACCAGCCCTTCACCGCTACCAAAGGAAGACAAAATCGAGGCGGTTGGGGCCAGTCCAACAAGAAGGAAAGCCAACCACGCCGTTCGTTTATCCGACACCCTAAGCCCCCCACTCGGCGTCCAATCCCGTCCAACCTGAGGTTGTCTCTTCGGGACCGACCACCGGTGATTCTTCAGCCATCGGGGGCAGCGGAGCCGCCATGGGAGTCACGACGGATTCATCGCTGAGGGGTACGGGAGGCGCGGCCTCAACAGATGGAGGTGGAGCGGGCGCTGGCTGAGGTTCTACAGGGACTTGTGGGGAAAACACCGGAGCCTGAAGCGGGCGGTTGTCGGGAGCGAATAGTAAGGCTTCGTTGAACAGACGGTCCTCCACGTCGAAGTCTTTCTGCGTCTTCCGCTGATAGATGACAGCACCACCCACACAGGCGCCGATCAATATCATGAGCCACAAGACAACACCAAACCACGACGAAAAGGTCCCGCTGTTTGGAAAGGCATCGTAAGCGTCGGCCACGCCGTCGCCGTCCGAATCGAATTTTGCGTCGCCATCGTTCGGGAAGGCGTCCGTATTGTCGCCTAAACCGTCGCCGTCGGAATCCAATGTCTCGCTGGCATCGTCAGGGAAAGCATCGGCGTTATCGCCCACCCCGTCAACATCTGAGTCCAAACATTCGGAAGGGTCGAGCGGGAACACATCCCCGTTATCGCCACAGCCATCGTCATCGGTATCGTTCCATTCGTTGGGGTCATCTGGGAAACGGTCTTGATTATCGCCAACGCCTTCGCCATCGGTATCGTTCCATTCGCTGGCATCGAAGGGGAAAGCATCCCTGTTATCGCCGTAGGAATCGTTGTCTCGGTCAGCCCAATCGGTAGCGTCATTTGGAAACAAGTCGGTGTTGTCGCCGTAGCCATCACCATCGGAATCGGCCCATTCGGTTGGGTCGCTGGGAAAGTCATCGTTGGTGTTGGCATAACCGTCGCCGTCCCGGTCGGGACACCCTTTGGGATGAAGCGAAGAGCCTGCTTCAAGACGGCAAGCGTCGCTGTTATCGCCCACACCATCACCGTCCAGGTCGTTCCACTCCGCCTCGTCGGTAGGGAAGGCATCGGCGTTATCGCCGATACCGTCTTCGTCGGTGTCTTTGCACTCACTGGGATCAAAAGGAAACAGGTCGCTGTTATCACCGCAACCATCTCGGTCGGTGTCCTTCCATTCGGAGGCGTCGAGGGGGAAGGCATCCTCGCCGTCCAGCCAAGTATCATCGTCGGTGTCTTCGTCCCGTTGGTCGGACCCAACCGATGTTTCGTCAGCGTTGGAAAGACCGTCTCCGTCGATGTCATCGTCTTCAGCGTCAGCACATCCATCGCCGTCAACATCGGCAACATGCGGGCCAAGAAGTCCCTGAGGGCAACGGTCATCATCGTCCAGCCGTCCATCGTTGTCGTCGTCCGAATCCTCAACGTCAGCACATCCATCGCCGTCGTGGTCGTATTGATTGGGACTGAATGGACACGGGTCGGTCAAATCGTTGAGGCCATCACCGTCTGAATCCCGTTGAGTTGCCGAACATCCCACCTCATCAACTTGCTCTCCAAGGGCCGTCCCTTGGCATTCGTCCAAGCCGTTCAGCACCCCATCACCATCGTCATCGAGTTGTTCATAGGAGCAACCCTGAGCGTTCGCTTGCTGGTCGGTGGGCGTCCAGGAGCATTGGTCGATGGTGTCGACAACTCCATCAGCGTCCGTATCGGCTGCACCGATGGCTTCAACAGCAAATCGCGCAATAACATCGTGCATGACCGAGGTGGGATGGGCTTTGTCGAAGAAGATGTACTCGTCGACGTTCGCAGCGATGGTGCTTCCACTGTTGCAAATGGGGAGGGGCAAAAGCGTGCTTCCACCCGAACAGGCCGCATCTTGGACGTTGGTCAGTCCGAGGGCTTCCTTGTTCGCCGTGATCTCACCAAAAATCGTCCAAGCATCAACGGTGTAAATCGTGATGCCGAGTTCAGCCCGAAGATTGACGATGATGTTGGCCAGTTGGTTGTTGTAGTCGATCACCTCGTTTCGTATGTTGGCTTGCTGTGAGGCCGACCGACTCTGAATCTCGGGCGTGTCCTCGAGCGGTGGAAGATTGGGGACCACAAGCGTGCGTGCGCCAGCACCTGCAAGTTGACGAAGATGAGCTTCCATGTTGCTGGCAATTGTATCGGCGTTGGCCGTCCCGTAAAGGAAATCGTTTCCACCGGCCCACAAACTGACCACTGCATTGCTTGGAATCGTGGCCTGAACGTTGGCCAAATAACTGGAAATTTGCGTCCCAACGTTTGGAATGAGCAGGTAGGCATAACCAGCGCCGGTTTGGGCGCCTCCGAAGGCACGATTGGCCCCGCTCGAAGCCACCCCCGAACCAATGCTACTCGTCAGCCCGTAAGCATCGTAGAGCCCACCCAGCCACACCTCTCCGTTGGAAAAACGGCCTTGCCAGTAGGGTGGAACATCGGGTGTGTTGAGAATGGATGCTTTTGCATTCCCCATGTCAGAGAGCGAATCGCCAAAGGCCAGCAGCGAGCCTGCACTGCCCATCTTCACGTTTCGAAACACCACAAAATGCAGGTCGCTGCTTCCAAGAACCGCTCCCGAACTGTCGTAAACAACGACGTTGAGTTCGTTGAAATGTTCCCCTCGATAAAAGGTTGAAAGATTCACGTCCACAACGGTGAATGTCCCTGCCGCAGTGAACAAGATGGTTCCGTTGTTGTTGATTCCTTGAGCATCTCGCAGCACCCATTCTGCTCTCAAGATCTCGTTGTAAGGTGCATTGCGAAGTCGAAGGTCAATCTCCACCACCTCTTCTGAAGTCCAATCGTGGCGAGGAATCTCAAGAGTGACGATGGTGGAACGACCCTCGGTTGCTGCAACATCTGGCAGAAGTGGCGCCATCAACACGAAGAGGACAAGCCAAACCGAACGCTGCACAGCCTTGGTACGCATCATGGTTTGTAAGCCCTTTCCCAAAGGCTGAGGCACAAGCATGATAGCCCAACCTCCTCTGTTTGAAACATGGCCGTTGACCGCATGCAATGGGGGGCTGAAGCGTGGCAGTATGCCGACCTCTACATGCCAGATGACCCATCTCCGTTCCAAAAGGACGAGGGCGTCCCTTGCATCATGCTCATTCACGGTGGGTTTTGGAAAGAAGCGTACACCTTGGACTTGATGCAGCCCATCGCCGAAGATCTTGCCGAAGCCGGCGTCGCAGCCTGGAACATTGAGTTCAAACGCTGGTCTCCGGGCGATGAAGGCGTATGGATGGACACCCTCTCCGATGTTCTCAGAGCATGGGGTCAACTCGCTTTGTTGCCGGGCATCGACATCGCTCGCTCAATGGTGATGGGACATTCAGCAGGCGGTCAACTCGCTTTGTTGATGAGCGCCAAGGCTGAACGAAGACCGTGGTTGGCCATCGCCCAAGCCCCCTTAACGGACCTTGTGGGGGCCGACCACGCCGCCCTCTCGGACGACGGCGACGCTGTACGCCGTTGGATTGGGTGTGCGCCCGAAGCCAATGAAACACTCTGGAGTCAACTCAACCCTGTTGAACACCCACCGAAAACCAGCGTGTTGCTCTTTCATGGCGAAGAGGACGTTGACGTGCCCCTCGAACAATCCGAAACCTATGCAAGGGCGATGAAGGCAAAAGGGGCCGACGTCCAGAAAGTCTGGTTACCTGGCAACCACTACGACATCATCGATGTAGCCTCAGATGACTGGTTGGTTCAACTCAACACCATCCTCGATTGGTTGTGACAAGCCATGGCCTTGGCCGTGGAAGCCACGGCTCTCGGATGCATCCCAAGGGCTATGACCTATGGCGGATTCCACGCACCATGGACCTCCTCGGTAGCGACTATCCGTTCGTTTCAACCGCCCTCAAAGGCAAGCACGCCTTTGTTTGCGGCGCCAGCAAGGGAATTGGCGAAGCCACGGCCAAAATGCTGGCGAAAGCCGGAGCCAATGTCACGGTGTGTGCTCGAAACGGGGACGCCCTCACCAGCCTTTGCGATGAATTGGGGCGGCTTGGTTCGGGTCGCCATCAGGCCTTGATGCTGGATTTGGAAGAAACCGACAGCCTCGCTTCCGCCTTTGATTCAGCGGTCGAGACACTCGGGCCGGTTCACATTCTGATCAACAACGCAGGCGGCCCTCCGGGTGGCCCGCTGTTGAACAACGAAGTCGCCGACTTTGATGCACCGTTTCGCCGACATCTGCACGCCGCCCACACCTTGGTGAAAGCCGCCGCACCTGCCATGGAAGCCGAAGGTTATGGCCGCATCGTGCAAATCATTTCCACCTCGGTAAAGGAACCGATTCCCAACATCGGATTGTCCAACACCCTTCGCGGAGCAATGGCCTCCTGGGCCAAATCGATGTCCAACGAACTGGCTCCATGCATCACCATCAACAACGTCCTCCCCGGGTTCACGGATACCGAACGATTGGGGAGCCTGTCCAACTCCATCCAGGAGCGAACGGGTAAATCTGCAGAAGCCGTTCGTGAAGGCTGGTTGAGCCAAGTGCCCATCGGCCGGCTCATCAACCCGCTCGAAACCGCCAGTGCCATCACCTACCTTTGTCTGCCCGCTTCAGGCGGCATCCGAGGCGTGAGTTTGGCGGTGGACGGTGGACGACTCCGCTCCATCTGAGGTGAAACCATGGATGCCGAAGTTTCTCCAGAAATGGCCGCCCAAGTGCTCGGGATGTTGACCGACGGGGGGTCCATGGACCACATCAACACCTCGCTCGCCCTTCACTTGATTCCGCTCGCACAGGAGGTTGGCGACCAAGACTTGGTGGAGCAACTTCTGGACCATGCCAGTCGAATCGCAACCAACGATGAAGAACGTGGCTGGGCGAAATTTGAGGCACTCAAAATCGTGGAAGCGAACATGGAGAGTTTTCTACGGTTGGCCGAGGAAGCCGAACAATTGGAAGGTGCTCAAGCCTTGACGGCCGCGGTCAATCATTACATTGCCCTGCTGTATTTGGCCGAAGGGCAACTCGACGAGGCACGGGCCATCGCACAGCATGCACTCCGTCTGCGACACCTCATCGAGGACAAGCAGGGACTTTCCTATGGCATGGCCTTGCTCATGACCGTAGCCAAACGACAACACGATGAAGAAACCGCCATCGCCGTAGGCACCGAACGCTTGGAGTTGCTGATGACGCTCAAGGACGAGGGCGGCCAAATGGAGGCCCTTGCTGATTTAGCGCATTGCCAAGCGACCATTGGTGAATTTTCTGTCGCTCAAGACCTGTTTGAGCAATCCCTCGAACGTGCCAAAGCCTTGGGAAGCCTTTCGGGTCAACTGGTGGCGAGGTGGGGGCTGGCGGACCTGGCCGAAATTCGCGAAGACTATCAAACAGCCATGCTGGTTCTCTCGGACGCCCTTCACGAATTCATTGCCGTCGACGCCTCTGCTCCTGCGCAACTCAAGCAACGCATCAGTGATTTGACCAACCTCAAGGACCAACCAAAACCCAAGGATGGCGAAGCATAGACCTCCACACCCATTATGAGCCATGGCGATGTGGGGCAAACGGTGAGTGAGCATGGAGCATGACATCTTCTTCTCCATCTCCCAAACGCCTGACGAGGACGGGCATATCCCAACCGAAGCCACGATGTTGAGAAATTATTTCCAACAACTCGAATGCGCCGACCGTCTTGGGTTCGGCGTTGGATGGATTGCTCAAGCCCACCTTTCCACCGAGACTCAGAAATCCAATCAGCGTCCGGTTGTACCTCACTGGAAAGGTGAAGTGGGCCTTTGCACCGATTTCCCACAGCTCGCTTTGGAGTCGTTCCGCCGTACAAAAAACATCGAAATTGGCAGTGCCGTGGTGTCCATCCTCGCCTCAGGAGGCCCCATCGCTCAGGCCGAACGCATGGCGAACGTCTTGAGCCTGCACGGTCTTGACGAAAACGAACACCGGTGCCTCCATGTTGGTTTCTCCGCAGGCCGGTTTGAATTCATGGCGCGCCCCTACGGAGTTGTTCCAAGAAACGCCATTGAAGAAGCGGCTTGGCCCGCCTTGCGAGGTCAAATTTTCATGGAGGCTGCTGAAATTTTCCTCCGATTGCTGCGAGGAGATGTCATCAATTCCACCATGATTCGGCCCACGGTCTTGACCCGTGCCAACTTCAGAAGTGATGAAGATTGGTTGGCCGTCCAAAATGCTGCGGTCGAATTTGAAGCATTGAAAGAACGCCCAGTGGAGATCAACATCCCGTCAAGGTACGTGTTTGAAGACCTCAAAATCGTGCCTTCTGATTTCCGCCGTTCGTTGTTGAAATTGGTGGCCGGCACGCATGACCCACGGGCTCAAACCTTTGTCAACAGCATCCTCCCCGTCAAGGTGTTCAACCTCTCCATCACTTCTCCCGAAGTCATCGATGCCACCCACGAGCGCATGGGAGAGGTCTACCATCCAGACGGTGGAACTTGGAAGCGAAGCGATATGCCACGAACCAGTTTCGTCTTTTTGAACGCCGAGGAGGGATTGTCTTCTGAAGAGCAGACCGCAGCCGCCCAGAAGGAAGCCGACCAAGCTCTGGGTGCGTACTGGAATGCCCTCGAGGGAACCATCGACCCCGACAAGGTGTCGAAAGCGGCCAATAATGCTCTGATCGGCAACGTCGAGGACGTGGCCAAGCAGATGGTTGAGCGCTTCCACCCCGAAGACCGAATCATGGCCTGGTTTGATTTCTTTAACCATGACACCGACCGTGTGTGTCGAAACATGACCGCCTACATGGAACAGGTCGTCCCGATGGTGGAAAGCATGCTAAAGGAGGCCTAAACATGGGCATTCACCACGACACCTTCTCCGCTGTTCAACCTGGTAAACCCGGCTCAGCCATGTATCCACAGTCCCCGCTTGGGGAGAAGGTTGAGGGGATTCCAACCGGACGCGAGGTTGACTGGGAACCGCTGGTGGATTACCGCCGCAACGGCGTCTCAGAAACCACCATTCACGGGGCCGTGGCTTGGGCCCATGGCGACGAGGTCATCCATTCCTTTGGAGGAAACGTTCTGTGTTATGGCCGTTCCATGATGAAACCCTTCATGCTCAAAGCCTTCACTGAGGAATTGAAGGATTGCACATGGGAGCAGAAGGCCATCGCCGTGGCTTCCCATAACGGGGACACCGAACACGTTGCTACCGCCCAATCCCTCCTGACCGAGTCCGAATGGCCACTCATGCTTACCCCGCTGGATGTGCCCTTGATTCAATTTGGCCGCCAGGTCCGTCGACCTCGCCGATGGTACCACACCTGTTCAGGTGAGCACGCAGCCATTTTACGAGGCTGCCGAATGAAAGGTTGGAAGCGCGCTGGATATACCCTGCCCACCCACGAAGTCTTCCACGCCTACATGGACCAGTTGCGAACGTACCTCGGACCGGACTGGGAGCCGCTTCGTATCGCGAAAGACGGTTGCGGTTTACCGACGGTGTCGAACACCGTGTCAGAACTCGCTAAAATTTACGCCGGATTGGTCCGAGACAAGGACGACGACTGGATTTGGGAAGCCATGGTGCGTCATCCCGACCTTGTGGGAGGTTTCAATCGGCTTGATTCCACCGTGCTCAAAGCCGGTGAAGGGCGAGTCATCGCCAAGGAAGGCGCAGATGGACTTATCGGGATGGCCATCGAACATCCCGACTACCCCAAAGGGTTGGGTATCGTGGTCAAAATTGCTCATGGATGGAACTCACAGGCGACATGGTACGTCACCAGAGCCTTGCTGGGCGTCCTTGGCATCAACCTTCGAAACCCTTACCCGCTTCACCGCCAAAAGGCCTTCATCGTTCCCGGCATCGTCCCAGAACACTATGTTGACATCCTCGAAACCGTTCCCACTTGGGACGAATGGGACCCTGACCAAGACCGGTGGCATTTCGACCACGAGGTGAGTTGATGGAGCCGATCTTGAATTTCATCAACGGCGAATTTCATCCCTCAGCATCCGGCATGACCCTGGAAACGGTCAACCCTGCGTCGGGTCAAGTCATCACCACGCTGCCCCGGTCATCGGCCGAGGATGTGGCCATGGCGACCAAAGCAGCCCTCGAAGCAGGACCCGCTTGGTCTGCCACCACCATGGAAGAGCGCATGGCTTGGCTCCACCGAATCGCTGATGCTTTGGAAGAGGAGGCAGAAACCATTGCCCAACTTGAGAGCATGGACACTGGAAAACCAATTTCGTTGGCGCGCCGAGTGGACGCCGCACGTTCGGTGTCAAATTTCCGATTTTTTGCCAATTTTGGGCGAGACCACACCGAACCGATTTTTTCGGACCACGGTGCTGTCAATCACGTCCATCGTTCACCCGTCGGGTGCGTGGGCCTCATCACCCCGTGGAATCTCCCGCTCTACCTGCTCACATGGAAGGTCGCACCGGCTTTATTGATGGGAAACACCATCGTCGCCAAACCCTCAGAATTGACGCCAATGACAGCCAATCACCTTGCGAAAGTGTTGACCAAAGTCCACTTCCCAAAAGGCGTGTTCAACCTCGTTCACGGATTGGGTCCTGAGGTCGGCCAAGCCATTGTAGAACACCCAGATATTCGAGGCATCTCGTTCACCGGAGGCACCGCCACTGGAAAAATCGTCGCCGCCACCGCCGCCCCGATGTTCAAGAAACTCTCGCTTGAACTCGGCGGGAAAAACGCCACCGTGGTGTTGGACGATGCACCGCTTGAAGAGATGATGGACGGCATTGTTCGAGCGTCGTTTACCAACTCGGGCCAAGTCTGTCTCTGCGGCTCCCGCGTCCTTGTTGACGCCGCCATCTACGACCGCTTCAAGACCATGTTTGTTGACGCTGTGAGCAACATTGTCGTGGGCGACCCAGCTTCTGAAAGCACGGTCATGGGAAGCGTCATTTCAAAAGACCACCAAACCAAAGTCGAATCCTACATTGAACTCGGCCAGCAAGAAGGTGGCGTGGTCTTAACCGGTGGTTCTGCGACCGATGCACCGGTGAAAGGCGTGACCGCTCAAGGGGCTTTTTTACGACCTACGGTCATCGAGGGATTGAGCCACACCTCACGGACCGCAACCGAGGAGATCTTTGGACCGGTCGTGACCCTTCATCCATTCACGTCCGAACAGGAAGCCATCGACATGGCCAACGCCACGGAATACGGGTTGGCAGGTTCGGTATGGACGGCCGACACGGCTCGCGGTTATGCTTTTGCTCAGCACCTGGACACCGGTATCGTTTGGGTGAACACGTGGTTGAACCGAGACCTTCGGACGCCCTTTGGAGGCGTCAAGCAATCGGGCGTTGGACGAGAAGGTGGCGCATGGTCACTCAACTTTTTCTCGGAACTCACCAACATTTGTGTCCAGCAACCATGAGAACACATGTTCAAATGCTTCCGAAGCGACCTTTGGACATGGACGAAGAAGCCCTGCCCCTCTTCGTCCTCCCCATGGTGCTGTTTCCCGGTGAAGTTCAGGAATTACGCGTTTTCGAACCTCGCTACCGCCAGATGCTTGACACCTGCATTTTGGATGAACGTCCGTTTGGACTTGTTATGAACGACCCGTTTGAACCAACCAACGGCTGGGACGGCCCACGAAGACACGGCTGTGAGGCCATCATTCTCAACCACGAAACACGAGGAGTCAACCACTTCATCACCATCACCGGTGGGAGGCGATTCTTCGTTGAAGAGGTCGTTGAACCGGCCCTTCCACCCTTCTCAGACCCAAGCATGTCCGTACTCGTTGAGGAGGGCATTGCTCCAGATGTGGATACTTTACTTCAGCACCTCCCGGATGAGGCCACGCACAGTAAATTGTACATCTCGGCGAAGGTATCCTACCTCGAGGAAGTGGGTGAACTCGGCGAGGATGACCAAGCCTACCTCCGCACCCTCACCAGCAACATCGTCCACCGAGCAGGACGCGGAATGAACGTTGACGCAAACGTCCTGGACGGTTGGGTCGCATCGATTTGCGAAGAACAGATCAACGAACGAAAAGAATCCATCTACAACATCGCCGCTTTGTGCCTCAATGACCTTGAAGCACGGCAGCAACTACTCGCCTGCTCGAGCGCAGCAGAAGCCCTGCACGAACTTCAGACCCATGTTTTCGGCTTCGTTGACGAAGCGGAATAAACAAAGGCGACGAGTTGAAAACACGGCGGACGGTGGAAGGTTCATGTCCGTCTACAGCGAAGCACGGAAGGTGACCACCCATACGCTTCAGGAAATGAAGCGTGCAGGTGAGAAAATCACCATGCTCACCGCCTACGACTATTCACTGGCACGGCTCGTTGACCAAGCAGGCATCGATGTCATTCTTGTTGGAGATTCTGCGTCCAACGTGATGGCTGGACAAGCCACCACGGTACCGATGACCCTTGACCACATGATCTACCACGCCCAGTGCGTGGAGCGAGCCGTTGACCGCGCCCTGTTGGTGGTCGACATGCCTTTTGGCACCTACCAGGGCAATTCTCGCCAGGCGCTCGATTCCGCCATTCGCATCATGAAAGAATCGAGTGGACACGCTGTGAAGTTGGAAGGTGGCTCGGAAATCGTCGAATCCGTTGAGCGCATCCTTACGGCAGGCATTCCAGTCATGGGCCATTTGGGCTTGACGCCACAATCCATCTACAAGTTCGGCACGTACTCCGTTCGAGCCAAGGAAGACGAAGAGGCAGAGAAACTCATCGCCGATGCAAAGGTGCTTGAAGCCGCTGGCTGCTTCGCCATCGTGCTTGAGAAAATCCCACGCGACCTCGCCAAGCGTGTTTCGGCAGAATTGAACATTCCAACCATTGGCATCGGGGCTGGCCCAGATGTGGACGGTCAAGTGCTCGTCCTTCACGACCTGTTGGGCATCACCATGGATTTCTCACCCCGTTTCCTCCGCCGTTACCTCAACCTCGCCGAGGAGATTGACGGAGCCATCAAGGGCTACTGCGCTGATGTGCGTTCGGGCGATTTCCCGAACGATGACGAGTCTTACACCTCGTGATCACATCATCAGGCCGTGGTAGAGCAACGACCCGCCCAGAGCACCGATGTTCACGCCCATCGTGTGCCAAATGGCCAATCGAAACGGAGGCAAATGGAATCGCCACCACGAGGTGCTCACCCAGATCCACAGCACCACCGTGAGGTAACCGCCGCAAACGAAGCCACCCATTCCACTGGACCATACAAATAACAGAGGAACTCCGAGGGCGGCAATTCCACCGAGATAATCCATCCACATGGACGGTGGATGAGGCGTTAACCAACGATGGAGCAGCGGGGAAAAGAGCATCATGATGAGCAGACCTCCTTGAGGAGGGTTGGGCAAACCGTAGGTCAAATGTGGCGAAATTGAAGCTTGCCAGAACGCACCGGCCGCCATTCCAAACAAGGTCGGAAAAATCACGTTCACCCAAGTTTCAGCCCACGTAGCCGTCAGCGGTTGCTGAAGTTGAACGCCAATCGGAGCCGTTTCATCCGGCGCCGCATCTCCCATGAAGGCTCCATAGCGACGGGTTGTTTATGGCTTCGTGTTTGAAACGCCCTTTCAGCGATGCCGATGATGAATTAAACCTCGGCTCAATGCGTTGCACATGGGCAAAGGCCAGATTGTTGCAGGATGCATCGCGCCACATCCACCGCATCTTGTTTATGCGGAGAACCCACCCCAAAACGAACCCGTTGCCGAAGGAGGCTGGGAGCAACTTCGATGGGGCTATGAGCGACTACGAGCGTCCCTTTCCGAGCACGATTACGACGCCATCGTCCTCCTCTCCCCCCACTGGCAAACCTATGTTGGGACGCACTTCCTTGGCCTGCCAAATTTTGAAGGCCTCTCGGTTGACCCCATCTTTCCAAACCTGTTCCGCTACCATTACGACATGAACGTCGATGTTGAATTGGCTCAAGCCATCCACGATGAGGCAGCCAAGGCGGGTCTTCCGGTGAAAATGATGGAAAACCCGGACTTCCGAGTCGATTACGGCACCATCACCACCGGTCATTTGTTCAATCCCGACTGGGACAAACCCCTGGTCGTCATTTCGAGCAACCGTTCCACATCGTATTATTCGGTTGAAGTGATGCAGGAAATCATGATTGAACTTGGAAAGGTCACCCGCAAAGCCATCGAAGCCAGCGGGAAAAAAGTCGTGGTTCTTGCGAGCAATTCACTTTCGCATCGCCATTTCACGACCGAATCAGATGTGCCAGAGGACATGAGTAAAGAGCACATCACCAGCCATGCCATGCACCTCTGGGACATGCGGATGATCGATTACATGCGCAGCGGTCAGGCCCAACGGATACTGGATGAAATGCCTGAATTCACCGAACAAGCCATCGCCGAAAGCGACGGTGGTGGCCTCTCATGGCTGCTCTCCACACTCGACGTACCGGATTATCCCGCCATTCTTCACGGCTACGGAACCATCATTGGCACCGGGAACGCCGTCGTGGAATGGCCTTGCTATGCTCACGAGGTGAACGAGGAATGAGTCAAGGCGAAGTCGTGGCCTCCTTTGTCGTGCCCGTCCACCCACACACGGTGCTGACCCCAGACCAAAATCCCGGTTGGCGACGGTTGCGGGACGCATTCGACGACGCAGCCCAAACCATACAAGACCTGGACGCTGATTTGCTCATCATTTACTCAACCACTTGGCCATCCATCATCGGTCATCAGATACAGGCCGACCCCAACCCCGAATGGGTCATGGTCGACCACGACTTTCACGACCTCGGTTCCATCCCCTATTCGTTCAACATCGATGCGGACTTTGCCCATGCTTGGAACGAAGCCAATGAACAGAGAGGCTTGCAAAGTCGATGCGTGAACTACAAAGGGTTCCCCATTGATGTGGGCTCGGTTGTTGCGCTCACCTTGCTCAATCCCGACAACAAAATTCCGGCGGTCATCGTCTCCTCGAACATGTACGCCAACCGAAGCGAAACCACGGTGTTGGCCAAGTCGTGTCTCGATGTCATCAAAGCTCAAGGACGCCGTGCTGTGGCCATCACAGCCATGTCCCTCTCAAACAGGATGTTCACTGATTTCATCAACCCCGAGGACGATAAAATTCACTCGTTGAAGGACGATGAGTGGAACAGGAAAATCTTGGAATTCCTTGAACAAGGTCGCCTCGAAGATGTGGGCCAACTCTCTCGTACCATCCATCGACAAATCCGAGTCCAAAAGGTCGTGGCGTTCAAGCCGATGTGGTGGCTTTCAGCCATGAACGGAAACCGCAACGACCTCACGGGCCACATCATGGCCTACGAGGCCATTCATGGAGCCGGAGGAGCCGTGGTTCACATCGACCCAACTTCGACCGGTGTTGGCGACAAGGAATACGACGAGGACGATGTGGAATATTTCCACGGAGAACGGGGCGTTCTGGAAGGCGTAGGCGAGGTTGATGCCGTCCAAAAACAAGAGCTTGAAGCGACAAATGAAGATGACAACACGCTTGGCGGTGGACCAGCACTTTGGGATCCCACAGAGGCCGAAGGTTCGGTCAACACCGATGCTGCCCCCAAACCGGTTGGTGCTTACCCCCATGCTCGCAAGGTCGGCGATATGCTCTTCCTTTCCGGCGTTGGACCGCGCCAACCCGGCACCAACGCGATTCCGGGCGGCCCCATTCACGATGAAAACGGTGAACCGTTGGATTATGATATCAAGGCGCAAACCCACGCTGTGGTGAACAACGTTCGCCGAATCGTCGAAGAAGCGGGTGCCACCATGGACCAGGTGGTGGACGTAACCACGTTCCTTGTGGACATGAAACGAGACTTTGCGGGCTACAACGAGGTTTGGGCCGAAACACTTGGCAAGGTCGGACCTACACGAACCACGCTGGCCATCGATGCCCTCCCCACACCCATTGCGGTTGAAATGAAGGTCATTGTCCATCTGGCCGAATGAAATTTTCCGGATTCCGGGGATTATCGTTGGCTTATAGACAAACGGATAATAGGACACGGCGGTTTGCCCCCAATAAGAATGCATTATCGTGCAGGAATCCGGGGGCCATCCAATGGGGAAAAATTCAGGTGACAAGGCGACGTTCGCTCGAACCATTGGCCTCTCGGGCGTGGTGATCATTTCCTTGTCCGCCATGCTTCCTGGCATCTTCGTCACACCGACGTTTGCGGCTGAAATCATGGGGCCCGGCATATGGTTGGCGTTCCTTCTCGCTGCAGCCGTGGTCTTACCTGCTGCCATTTCCAAATCCGAACTCGCCTCAGGCATGCCGTCAAGCGGGGGCTCCTATGTCTTCCTCGAACGCACCTACGGTCCGTTGTTTGGAACCATCAGTGGGTTAGGTCTGTGGGCATCTTTCCTCTTGAAGTCGGCGTTCTCTCTCATCGGTTTTTCTGCCTATTTCATCTTCATTACCACCTTCTTTGAAATTGAAATGACCATGCTGACCCTCTCCATGTCAGCTCTGGTGCTCATCACTGTCGTCAACATTCTTGGTGTATCAAAAATCAAAGTCATCCAAACCCCGATTGTACTCACCACGGTGGGGTTGCTCTTGGGCATGTGCATCATGGCTCTACGCACCCCCGGTTTCGACCCATCGGTCCCGCTTGATGGAGCCTTTTCAACCGACATATGGACGCTGGCGGAAACTGCAGGGTTCGTCTTTGTCGCCTATGCTGGTGTGACCAAAGTGGCTGCTATTGGAGATGAAGTCAAAGACCCTGAGAAGAATCTACCAGCCGGCATCCTTCTTTCACTGGTCATCGCCACTGCCGTCTATACCTTGCTCGCCTTCATGATGATGGCCGCCATCCCTGGAGAGTGGTGGTTCGGCGAAGACGGAAAGGTGGTCGAAGACCCAGTTTCTGTGTTTGCAGCGGAACTGGCAGGCTCAACCTTTGGCGTCATCGTTGCTATCATCTCTGTCTTGACCATGATTTCCATGGCCCTCGCAGGCATCTTGGCCTCCTCGAGATTTCTCTTTGCCATGGCCCGAGACAAACTCCTACCACCAACCCTTGAGGAGATGAACACCAAATTTGAGACCCCTCATTGGGCCATTCTCATCACGGGCGTGGTCATGGGCATGGCCATTCTTCTCTTGCCCCTCAAAGACGTGGTGAAGTTGGCATCGGGCTTCAAAATCATGATTTTCATCATGATCAACTCCTGCGTAATCATCCTTCGTCAGACCAGTGAAACCCACGGTTGGGACCCTGCTTACAAAGGCCCACTCTACCCCTTCATGCAAATTTGGGGAATCATTGCAGGATGTTTCTTGATCTCATTACTCGGCTCAAAGGCCTTCATCGGTGGGCTCGTAGCCGTCATTGCAGGTATCATCACCTACTATGTCTACGGAAAGAAGCATTACGATGACAAACCCACGCCCTTCTCCACATTCCGCAAGGACCTTCGCTCACGATGAGCACCCCACCGGGGAAAAAGGATTGAACCCTCAAGCCAGGATAAGGCGGAGGTCTTCGAGACTGCGCAATTCGGCGAGATAGATTTGCTCAATCGCATCGTACATCTCTTGGTCACCAACTTTCTCAACGAGTTGAATGATGTTCGCATAGACCTCGGCTGCTTTTGTTTCGGTCTCAAGAGAACGTTCCAGCATGGCCTTGAATTCGGTCGTGTGGACAATGGGGTGAGGGTTCCGCTCCGTCACTGGAACACCACCCAACTTGACGATGGCTCGGCGCACCACGTCTGCATGGGCCAAGGATTCCGTGGCTTCACCGTTGAACATGGGGTCAAGTTGGAGGCGGTGAATTCCCTGAATATTGGCGGCGTAGTGGGCGTACATGTTCACGGCACGGAGTTCCCACCCGAGGGCTTCGTTAAGACGTTCAATCAGTTCCTGTGTACCCATGGTATCATCTGCGCCTACAAAGTCCTCCAATATGAACCCCTGCGAAAAGAAACGATTTGGTTCATTCGTGACGAATCCATTCGCCATCGGGCGTTACTTCCCAATATTGCAACTCTTCGGACACGTCAACATACCAGCCGGTCTCTCCCTGAACGGTGGAAGGTGTCGCCTGCATCACGCCAACCTTTCCTGCCTCTTCGGCAAGCGACTTCATGGATTCCAACGTGAGCCCATGACGTTCGTGAAGCGGCGTGTCGTCCACCACGGCGCTTGTGAGTTCAGCCTCGCTGTCCTCCTCGTCATCCTCATCCTCACCAAAAGTCTCCTCCATCCATTCTTCATCTGACGCCTCGGCTGCTTCGGCTGCCTTTCGGGTCAGCGTCACCAAGACGCCCAAAATCAAGAACAGCAGGATAGCAGCCATGGTCATGGCGGTATTGGTTGAACCCACTGCACCACCGAGAAGAACTTCATCGACATCGTAGAAGGTTTGAGCGAGCAAACCGCTCCAACGAATGGTGCATGAGCGGTCGGTGCCTCCATTTTGGATATCGATTTCCCAAGTGCCGTTGGTCACAAAGGAGGCTGAACCAGAGGTGCAAGAGACGCTGGTGTTGGCTTTTGGAATGTTGAGGGTGTTCCCGTAAGCGTCGGTGGCAAAGGCATCCATCAAGACGACATCTCCTTCAGCAATGGAACTACGGCTCATGG
Source organism: Candidatus Poseidonia sp. (assembly GCA_030741355.1). Taxonomy (GTDB): domain Archaea; phylum Thermoplasmatota; class Poseidoniia; order Poseidoniales; family Poseidoniaceae; genus Poseidonia. Next base: position 38,123 of record JASLVM010000008.1, read on the forward strand.
AGGCTTGAATCCGAACCGGCGCACCGGGTTCAATGGTCAACGGAATGGTGCGGGTTGCACCCTCATCTTGGAGAACCAAATCGTAGGAGCCCACCTGCTTGCCGGTGAACTGCCAATAACCCAATCCAGTTGGAGAGGCCTCCAACTCACCAAGAGAGGTGTTCAGCATCGTGGAGACCGAAGTGGATTCAGCGACGTTTCCGTGAATGTCAACGACCTGAATGAAGAGATCTTGAGGAGCTCCAGCATTCACCACCAAGCCCTCATCAGCATCGGTGATGAGCGAGTAAGCATTACCGGCCACAACCGTCAACCGGACGGTAGCAAAAACGCCGTCGGCGTTAACACGAAGTTCATGACCTCCAACGGTCGTCGCCGTCCAGCGACCATCGTTCAGGAGCATATCGAGAGTGATGTCCTCCCCGTCCAAGGTCCAGTTGAGAGCGATGTCATCCAACTGATTCCCGTAGGCATCAAAGAACATGGGGTTGAGGGCCAACTCACCGTCTGCGGGGACTTGACTTCCTTCGCCTTCAAGGGTGATGAAAGCGAGACGTCCAACTCGAACGTCAAAAGCGACGTCGGTGACAAACATGGTGCCCGTGGAGTTGTCAAACCAACTTCCATCAAACCGCCATGAGCGTGCACTTTGTGATTGAAGCAAGACGAAAGAGGATTCTGGGGTCAATTCGTTTTCCTCGCCCATGGTCATGTCGATGCTACCGTTCACCACCCATCGATTGCCCTTCACGTCTTCTGCCACGAGTTCAATGACGACCAAATCGCCTGCTGAAGGAGCCCGTGGTGAGAGTCGGAACCCGATGTCGATTGCACGCCCGTGTTCCACATCCAATTCCAGCGAACTGGCCACCGTGCCGTCAACTCCAGAAAGAACCGCGGGGCCCGTGGCCGAAGGGTTCCAAAACACCCGTGCCTCGTCGTCAACTGACAATCCTCCAGAGGAAGCGGTCAGGGCGTGGATGGAAGGTGAAACAAAGCCGATGTAGCCGTTGGTGTCCCGACGCTCAAAGACGAGTTCATAGGATTCACCAGCCAGAAAAACCTCCGGTGAATCAACCACCATCAATTCCGAAGCCACGGCATCGCCGGGAATGACCTGAAGCGTGGTGCTTCCGGTGATATTACCTGCTGAGACCGTGATGGTCCATCGACCCGTGTTGGTAGCCAAATATTCCCCCAGAGCGTTGAACGAGCCGTTTTCCGCAAACCAGGACAGTGAACCTGCGGTGGAGAGCGGCATCTCATAGCCGTTGACATCCACAAGATGGGGCGTGATGGTTTGCAACGTCCCTGCGCGGACCATGAGCGGATCATCAAATACAAATTCGTAAGGCGCCCCTGCTGAGACGGTGATGGTGGCCCGAGTTTCCAGTTGGTTGTATCGCACACGAGCATGGTATTCACCGATGGATTCTGCCGCCCAGATAGGTTCTCCATGACCGATGTAATCCCCGTCAATGTCCCAAACCATGGAGGAGGCACCCGGCATTCGATTGCCTCGGGCATCGAGCAGATCGGCGGTCATGGTGGTGGGTTCAAGCACACCGACGTTGAGCCGGGTGATCTCAATCGACGTGGGAACACCGGGTTCCACCGTGATGTTATGGGAACCACGCAGGCCGTTGTGTTCAGCGATGATTTCCACCGTGCCGGCCGACCAAGGATAGAACAATCCGTCGTCGGTGATGGTTCCGTTGCTTGCTGACCAACTAATTTCCCCGGGCACGAGGTTGTTCACCGGGTCGTAGATGAGGCCTTCAAACGCCATCACCTCATCGGCAGACATGGAGGCCGGAGGGTCGTCAATGACCACGCGGTCGGCTGTTCCCGAACGCTGAATGACATGTTCGTCATCCAAGTATGCGGGTAGCATCACCGACCAACTACCGAACAGAACGAGCGCGACAAGAACGACGCACGCCTTCGGGAATTTCACAGCACCACAACCTCATTCTGTGTATTCTTGCCACTCTTCCTCGCCGGGATTTCGGTACCACCAGGCACCGTCATCGTCTTCCCACCATTCTGTTCCGTCTTCGTCAAAGGTGGTTTCGAGTTCTTCCTCGGCGACTTCTTCGGCCGGAGCCTCCTCTTCAGGTGGGCCGGACGGACCGGGAGCGGGACCCGTTGGACCGGGTGCTGGACCCGTTGGACCGGGTGCTGGACCCGTTGGACCCGATGGTCGGTCATCATCCTCATCGTCGTCGTAGTCGTCATCATCCCAGTCGCCGCCGCTTCCGTTTCGCATGAACATAACGCCGAGACCGAGGAGCACAATCGCAACCAGTGCAAGTAAACCTGCACCGACATAGTACAACGTACCACCTGCCTCAAAGAAGCCTTGGAAGTTGCCGTCGACCGTTATTTCCTCGTTGACGATAACGGCGCCAACCTTGACCGTGATGGTCTGGGGTCCGTCATCAAGCGTGGTGACAGACCAGAGGTCTGAGGAGGTCATCATCGCCGTTCCACGGCCGGTGGACTCCACCGTTACGCTGCCAGGAACCGGAATTTCGTTGTCATAGGCATCAAAGGCTCGAATAGAGACATCAAGGCTCTCAAGTTGTTCGAGGACAGCCGTGGACAAGTTGACTTCCAAACGAGCCACCTTGTTCTGGGCAGCGACCGTTATCTCGGCCGTTGAGACCGCTCCGCCCACGCTGTATTGGAGGGTGTGAACACCAGCCACTTCAGCGTCATAGAGATAGGTCCCTTCGGAGGAGGTGATGATGCTCAAGGTCGGGACACTTGCACCGTTTTCGGTCCATTCCACATCTTGTGCAAATTGGTTGCCATCGGCGTCGGTTCCCGTCACTTGGATGTCGACTTGATCGCCAGCGGTCGGGTTGGTCGTTGACAGAGCGGCTGCCACCGTGACCGCTTCACCGTGCAACACGGTGATGGACACGCTATCGGAGATGTTGAAGCCGGTACCGCTGATGCTGTAGGCATCAATGCGCCATTCGCCGACCGTGGTCGCTTCCCATCGCATTTCATCGAGGAGCAATTGCGTTGTGATGTCTTGAACGTCGCCGGTTGCAACGTTGACCTCAAGCCATGTCAATTCGTCAGATGAAATTCGGTTATTGTCTGCGTCAAAGAGTTCCGAGGTGAAATCAACAGCGAAATCTGACGTCATTTCAATCAAGGCTCCGGTTGAACGTTGTGGGTCGTTGGCCACCCCTTCAATCGATACCGTGTTCAGCATACCGTGGTCAACGGTGATGTTGATGGAAACGCTGAGGTCGGTGTTGACATCGCTGTAGGACGCCGTGAGCGTGTACGGCAAATCAGAGGCGTAGTAAGGCGTGAAGGTGGTGGCGTCACCGGTGAGCACTTCGATAAAGTTCGAAGCATCGTTGATGGTCGGGTGGTCAAGCGACCAGTTGGATTCTGGAACCGCCCATTGATTCCCTTTGCCATCGATGGCGAAAATTTTCGCCTCGAGCGTGTCGTCCGCCGTGATGTCAAAGTGCTGCCATGTCGCAATTTCGCCTTCAACCGTGATGCGGAGGGTTTGTGTTTGCCCCCGCGAGACATCGATGACCATCTGCGTGAGTTCGGTTTCATAGCGGGCTTCAAGAATCTTTGAGCCGGTCTTGACCGGGTCCCAAATTGCGGGCGCACCGGGCGTCAATTGACCGTCCGAAGTCTTCGTCCAGTTGTCAGCGGGCAAAACAACCGCCAAACGATTCCCTCGAACGTCGACCCTTGTGGTGTTGATGTAAACGCGGTCGTCAGCCGTGATGGAGGTTGATGAAGCGTTCAGTTCCAGGTAATCGATGGCACCGTGGCCAACGGTAATCTGAAGTTCGTCCATGGCCCCTGATACGGAGGTGAGGTTCAGCCACCAAACACCGACGTGGTCAGGGAAATACTTCTGATCGATTTCAGAGTAGTTCCCGTTGGTGGTGCTCCAGGTGAGATTACCAGCGTCAGCCAGGTCCAAAGCATTGCCAAATTGGTCGTAGAGGTCGAGGGTGATATCGCACCAGACCCCTGCGGGAACGGTGCCGTCGCAGCCACCCAACTCAAAGTAAGAAGGGGCACCGGCTTCGACCGTCACGGCAACATCAACAAATTCACCCGAAGGGACGTTGTGCGCAACACGGACAACGTGAGAACCTACGGCGTATGGCTGGAAGATGTTCGGCACAACAGCACTCATGCTGCCGTTAGTGGGCGTGTAGGTGATGGGTTCGCCCGGCACCATGTTGCCATGTTGATCGACCATGTGGGCCGTGATGGTCAAGGACTCATCCGCTGAAATGGTCGCAGACAGGGGTGTTACGATGAGTTCGGTCGGTGCACCTGCAGTCACGTTGATGGTTTGGGTACCGCATACCAGACCGAAACACGAGGTGATGGTCGTCAGGCCTGTGGTGCTCGGTGTAAACAGACCGTTGCTACCGATGTTTCCGGTCGAGGAAGACCATGACATCGGCGGGGCTTGAACCATCGAGAGATGGTCGTAAGCCACGGAGTTGAAGTTCACCGCCGTATCTGCGTCGGTGGTCAAGGACCCCGTCGGACTGATGGACACGGTGCTGATGTTGGTCGTGTTGAACAGAATCTGTGGACGGTAATCTGCGTTGACCGTCGAACCGGAGTAGAACGAAGCGTGGGCATGTCCGGTGTTTGGCGTGGCGATGATGATCCACGCCTGCTGACTGGTGATGGTCATCCCTGGCGTGCTGATGTCAAACCACAACCATCCGGTGGTATCCACGTTCGCCGTGGTGGTTGAGACGGCATCGCCGTAATCAACGCCGGCTTGCATGCCCGGTGCACCCCATGTGCCACCCGCAGTGGTGCCGTTCCAAGTGGCGGAAGCGGCGCCCCAGTTGGCGTTGGTAATGGGGTGAACGCTGAACGACACCGAGGTGGCGCCCTGAACCGAAGTCCAACTCTCAACGAACAAGCCCAAGGAAGCGGAATGCACCTGCTGGTACTGAGCGAACGGAATCTGTGCCGCGTTGAGGCCGATGTTGATGCGGCATTCATCCGCCCACAGCGTACCGCAGTAATCGCCTGCGCTGATGGTACTTTCACCGGCAAAGTTGGTCTGTGGGTATTCGCTGTACAGACCCGTATCCTGAATATTTGTATGACCAAAGGCACCGATTTCATTGCCCGTTTGGAAGGCGTAGGTGTAGGTGTAATCGTTGTTGTAAGTGTGGTCTGGGTCGCCCACGGCGAAGCTCCAACGAGCAGAAGACGGTCCTGGGATGGATTGGTTCACACCTTGAACCCACCACGAGAAGAGTTGGCCTTCAGAGAGGTTGTCGGCAAATCGGAACGTATTGTTGGTGATTTCAGAGTCTTCCCACGACTTGAACTTGTAAACGCCGGTTGAGTTCGCTACGGTGACGATGTAGCCGGTTGCTCCCGACACCGGCGTCCAGGTCAGCACCGGTTGTGTGGAGGGCGTCAACAGGCCGTTGTCCTCTGCATACAGCACTTGACCGTCTGCCGGTGAGGTGAGCATGGGTTGTCCCGGAGGAACAATGCCGTTGACATTGTCGACATAATCGAGCACCAAGTGAGGGTGATAGTCGGAGTCAGAATACTCAGAGGAATAGAAACTGTGGGAGGACCCCGTACTTCCAATCATCGCCAGCATGAACGTCATGGTGGTGTTCCCGTTGGCGATGTTGCTTTGAGCCAGACTCGTCAAATCCCACTCCATCCAACCGAAGGGGTTGTTCAAGGTCAGGGTCGAACGTGTGATCTCGGTGGTCGAACAGGTCGGAGCCGTGGCCCATACAACACTGGATTCGGTGAAACTGCTGCAGGCGTAAGCTGCAATGGTGGTTGACGATGTTCCGGAGACACCGGGCTGGTACATCCGCAACATCATTTGCGTGGGCGTCATGGCGGAAGGCCAAGGCATGTTGGACAAATCGAATTCCATGAGGATGCGGCTTTCACCGGTGCCCAAACTGTTCACGCCCAAGACCACGCTTGAGGAACTTCCACGGTTCACCGTGGAATTGGAATCAATCTCAACATCAGGAACCGACGGCAAAAGACCGGTCTGTTCGAAAATTGAGCCGCGGGAGATGTTCAAGGTATGGTTGCCGTTGCCATCATCGCTGCCTTGGTCAACCGGATTGCGGTACTTGTGTACGGCAGACCACTCGCCAATTCGGTCGCCTTGGTCAGCACGTATTCTCCAGTATTGCCAAAAGTCGCCCTTCTCCATGTCGGCGTTATTCGCCGTGTCATTGGCAAGGTCAAGGGTGATGTTGTCATGGAGGCCAGCCAAGATGTCGTTGGAATTGTAGCAGGTGGTATCGCCCGTCAAAAACAGAGGGTCGTCTCCCCCACAGATCACGAATTGGGTCTCGTTTGAAAACGAGGTAGCCCAACTGAAATCGCTGTCGTTCACCCCAGATGGGCGGGGTTGTGAAGTGTTCCACAGTGTGGAGCCATCCGCAGGCAAGAGGCCTGTTGGAGCGGTCGGTGTCCACGAAGTTGTGGTTCTGTAGGTGAGGTTGAGTCGGGGGCGAACATCGATGTTTGAGGATTCGCTGGAGGCAAACTGAACACGGCCGTCAACGCCGCCATCCAATTCCACAGGGAAGAGCAAGACATCCAATGCTGCGATGTTATTGCTCAATGCGTGTTGGACAAGGGCTGTGACGTTGAAGGCAACGCTGCCGGTGTTGTTGACCCATTCTGGAGCGTTGAAAGGCACATCGTGGTCGTTGAGTGAGAAACCACCGGTTTGCGACCAAGACGAAGTGTTTCCAGCAGGATAGGCGTAAACGGAAGATTCACTCCATGCCGAATGGACTTCGGAAACGGCCACCAAGGTGGATTGGTAAGTGTTCACCACGTTAAATTCCAAACTGGCATTGACCACTTCGAAGGTACCCGGCAAGGGAAGTGCACTGAAATTCATGTTCACCAGTGACATTGAGCGGAGGTTGGGGTTGCTGGTCGAGACTTGACTCCGGCCAACGAAGAGGCTCGAGGAAGAACCTCGGTTGGTGTAGATGGTCCCGGTGTCGAGATAGGTGTCCTGTGTGGTGGCCGGGTAAGCAAGCGATGGTACGATGGAACCCTCTTGGATGGAGAGCGTGGCATGGGTGCTGTTGACCTCTTCGCCGACATCGTTGGGCAAGTAGAAGACGGTCGATGCGCTTCGGGGGCCGAGCATACCGTTGTTGATGGGTTGGACCATCCAACGAATTTCCTGTGCGAAGGACAGGTCGGAGGATGGGGTGAAGGTGAGGTTGGTGATGTCAAAGGCCGAAGGCGTGGTGCGAGAATCATAGGTGTACAAACCCGCCATGTCATCGCTGGCATCGGCTTGGATGAAGACGCGCCAGTCGGTTGCGGAGGTCGTCCCGCTGTAGGTCCAGGCGAAGGTTGGTGCACGGTCGGCTTTGAGGGCGTGCGAGGTTGCGTCCCAAACGATGGTACCGGTTGAAGGCGCCGTGTTCACGCCGCTGACCGTTGGGGTTGCGACGGTTCCGTCTTCCCAAACCAGGGTCATGTACGGTGCCTCTGAGGCACTTCCCTGCGTGGAGGTGAAGACGATTTCATCCGTTGTTTGCGAGGAGGTGTAGACCATCAACGAGACGTGGTTCTGGCTGTTGGCCAATGCCGCTTGCACCGCTTCGGTTACGTCGAAGTCCATCCAATCGTCAGAGACGCTGTTGACGAGGTCGACGTAGCCGCCAATGTCCACACCGATGTCCCGACCGCCGCGCTCAGACCAGGTGTTGGTGCCGTCGTAGGTGGTGGCGTTGGCAGCGGTCGTCCATGGTTGGAGTACGGGTCGAATCGCCACGGGTTCATCCTCCGCTGAACCGTATTCTGCGAACAAACTCAGTTCTGCACCGGTCACTCGCGCACCCGACGGTTGAGGGATCTCAGCAAGAGGAATGCGAATCAAAGCGGCGGATTGGTAGCCCGTGGACTGCTCACCGACTCGAAGCGTTGTGGCGTTTTCATGGGTGTCATCTGAACCGGTGCCGTTCTCGATCACGTAGGTGTCGACGAGGTGCGGCGTGTTGAGGTGGGGGAGAGCCCCGTGGTGTCGCAACTCAACGGAGGCTTTGGTGGAATTGAACACGACCGTGTTCAAATCGGGAAGTTGGAAGTGGTAGGACGACGACCAATTTCCGATTTGGTTTGTCGCCGACACTGCACGGACACGCCAGTACCAGGTCTCGCCATCGTCAAGGTCGGATTGCAGAGTGAACGACGTGTTGGTGACATCGAATCCGGCGTCGTTCCACGAAGTGTAGGTGAGGCTGTTGACCGAAGAGAAATCGCTCTGTGTATCAAGTTGGACAATGTAGCCAGCAAGGGCCATTGTACCGGCGAAACTCCAAACCAATTCCGGTTGGGCAATGGGGGTCAGGTCAACGCCGGTACCGATGGACCAGGAGCCGTTGACCGGTAGGGAAGGTGCAGGGTCCGAAGGCAACGCATCCGAGCCCGGAACGTAAACGAACGAAAGTTCAGGCCGGTTGGACATCGAGTCTTCTGCCGTACTGAAATAGGCCGTTCGAGAACCACCTGAGCCAGCGCCGAGCATACCCGTGATGAAATCGACACGGCGGTCTTCTCGCATGGCGTTTTGAACCGCAAGGGTGACGTTCCACTGTACCGTGTCGCCCTCGAAGAAAGAATTGCCAACACTCACGCTGTCCAAGAGTGAACTGCGCTCTGTACCTTTGGCGCCGGCGGTATCCCATGCGTTGGTGCCGTCATAACTGGCCCACGTGGCGTCTTCGGCGTTCCAGTCGTTTTGGTTGCTCTCCCATACGGCGATGGTCGGGCTTCCGAAGGTCGAAGAGGTCAGGGTCATCGACAACTGGGCGGATTCAACCGCATAGCCGCTTGGCAACGAGTTGGAAACGAGGTTACATCCAAGCAGACCGCTGATCTCGCCACCCGACGGGTTGTAGTCAATGGTCATCTCCGAGTCGCCGTCAAAGTTGTCGGTTGATGCGGCGCTGTCGATGTAGGTGTCCATGCATGCGGGGTATTGATTGTCTTGCGATCCGTTACCGTGCTTCATTCTGAATTCATAGCGGTCGCCACCCAACCAAGTGCTCTCCGCCGAGGAGACGAGGAAACTGGAACTGACCCATTCGCCGTAGTGGTCATCGCTGTCCACCGTCGCCATGCGCCAGAAATACATGTTGCCGACCTCAAGGGTCTTGCCCCCGGTCATGGCCAGAGTGCCATCTGTTGGGTTGAAGTCGTTGTCAACGCGAGTGTCCACGCGCAATTCACGAAGACGGAAATCTTCGTCGGTGGCCAACTCAAAGAGGAGGTCATCACCGGTAGCCGGGGCGCTCCAGTTCAACGATGGTTGCGTGTTTCCTGAGAGGTTGTGACCGGTCTGGTTCCAAATGGCCAAACCGTCGGCGGGGGCGGTGAGGCTAACCGAGGCCGGCGGTGTTCCACTGCCCCATTCATAGGTGATGGCGAAAGAGGGAGCGTCGCTTGGGTTGGATGCTTCTGCGGAGTGGAAGAGGATGCCTTCTCCGTTGGTGTAGGATTCGTATTTTCCACGAACGGCCATCAACATATCAAGCGGTGCGTCATCGCCGTTATCGAGGTAGTTTTGGACGGCTTGGTCCAAATCAAAGGTGAAGCTGTTGCTGCTTTGATTGCCGTCAGCGAGGGCCGTGGTTGCCGTTCCGTTGGAGCGACCGCCATCGTACCACTGGAAGCCGTTGGACGACATGCGGTTCCAAGTGATTTCACTCTCAACCCAAAGTCCGGACTCTTCCATGCCATGGAGCGAAACCACGGGGTCCCCGGTGTAGGAGGAACGTGTCAATTTCATCTCGGCGTTGACGATGGTTAAGTTGTCGTGAAGACCGAGTTGATTGAGCGAGGTTCTGAAGTGAACGAGGCGTTCTTTGTTCGACGTCATGCTGGCTTCCAGACTCGTACCATCGCCGTAGGTGATGGTCTTGCTCGTCTCACTGACGGTGGCATCTTGCAGGAAATTCTGCTCCAATCCGGTGTCGGTGGGACCAAACGTCATCGTGGCCGTTCCGTCTCCGTTGTCAACCACGTTGTGGGTTGGAAGAAGGAAACTGGTGCTGTCCCAAGGACCCCACTGGTCGTTGGTGTCGACGGCCCGAACGCGCATGTGCATCGTGGTTCCGTTCTCCAAAGCAAGGGAGGAGGGAAGGTTGTAAGCGCCGGAAGTACCGGTGGATGCGAAGGTTGACCACAAGGTGGAGAAATGCCAGGCTTCATCGGTTTCCGAGCGCCAGTCATCGTCGTTGCTCAACTGAATTTCAACGTCGGCTCCCGTGTTGGAATCGTACGATAGCACCGGTGTCGTGACGGCCTGCAGAAGGAAATCCGCTTCCATCCAAGGCGCACCGTCTTCCACTGGCAGGTCGGTCGACACCGTCGCCCCGCTGGTGGCAGCGGTGTTGTTGGTGGTGTCCATGGTGAGTTGAGGGCGGTCCGAGGCGCTCAGTGCTTCGGACATGGCGCAGTCATAACTCGCGCCGTAGGAGGCGACGACCAGAGAAAGGTAGGCGGCGTTCGACCGTGCTGCGTTTTGGGCGAGCGAGGTGACGTTGAGGGTGAGCGTTCCGTTTCCAGTCAAGGTCGCAGGAGGTTCCCACTGGCCTCGGTCGGCAGCACCTTCACCGCCGGCAGTGGTCCACAATTGATTGCTGGCAAACGCGACCCACGATGCATGGGAGCCGTTCCACATTCGGTTCATGCTCGCCACATAAGCGGTCAATTCTGTTGGGCCAAGCGCTTCCGTGGTGCATTGCAGAGCGACGCTTGCATCATGAACGGTATCGCTGGCGGTAAAGTTCATCGGGAACCTGAGCAGCAAACGAGATTCTTGTGAAGGGCCGTCAGCGAGAACTCCCGATACCGACGTGTTGTAGGTGGAGGAAGGGGAACTGGCCGTGATGTAAGTATCAGCGTTGACGGCGTGATAAGAAACGGCTCGCTGCACGGTCTTTTCATCGTCCAACTCCGACCATCCTTCCATGGTTTGTGGAAGGGAAAGATCGGCGAAGATGAACATCAAAACGAGCAAAAGCGCTGTGGCTTGGGGACGAAGGATTCGTACGCTACGCATGGGACTCATCCCTTACACCACTCCCCATTATAGGGACTTTTCCCTTTGTAGGAACGAGACGAGAGAGACGAGGCGAGGAAAACCAGACGCATCCAGCGTTGATTTACCATGCGAATGTTGAAGGAGGCTCGTCAACGAGAAGGAAGAGTATGAGCGAGCTCTGGGTCGAGAAACACCGCCCCCAATCGGTGGCTCAGATCAAAGGGCAAGCGGCCGTCGTTCAGCGCCTCGGAACCTACGCCGGGAACAAAAATTTCCCCCATCTCCTCTTTGCTGGACCACCCGGCACAGGAAAAACAACGGCAGCCATGGCCTTGACGAAGGATATCTTCGGCGTGGAGTTTCGGCAAAACCTCCTGGAAATGAACGCCTCCGATGAACGAAAGTTGGAAAGCATTCGCACCAAAGTGAAACAATTTGCACGAACCCAACCCTACGGCGGTGCGGCCTTCAAAATCATCTTCTTGGACGAAGCCGATGCCTTAACCAACGATGCACAAGGCGCCCTTCGCCGAATCATGGAACAGTACGCCGAGACGTGCAGGTTTATTTTGTCCTGCAATTATTCCTCCAAAATCATCGAACCCATTCAATCCCGGTGTGCTGTCTTCCGATTCCGCCCGCTCTCCGACGCCGATGTCGCCGCTCAAGTGGCCCACGTCGCTGACCTTGAAGCCTTGACTTTGGAGGACGGAGCGGTCGAAGCCTTGACGCGTATTTCACAAGGTGATTTGAGAAAGGCATTGACGGCCCTCCAGGTCGCAGCAGCTCTCAACACCACGGTGGGCCGTGAGTTGGTCTACGAGACCTCAGCGACTGCGCCCCCCGAAGCCCTTCATCAATACCTGATGGCTTGCCGAGACGACGGTTTTCACGTTGCACGACGAAGGTTGCGTGAACTCTTGGACCAATTCGGCCTCGCTGGCACCGACTTTGTGAACCAACTGCATCGAGAATTGTACAGCGCAGATTTCCTCGAAGAGCGGTCGAAATTGGCCCTGACCGAATGGATGGCTGAAATTGATTATCGCCTCGTTGAAGGTGGCGGCGAACAGATTCAACTCGATGCTTTGACGGCTCAAATCGTCCAACATTTGCAACCCTGATTCACTTTCAGTTTCCACGAAGGGGTGGCCCAAATCGACCAGTAGGTACGCCAAGTGGACGGACCATGCCACATGTGCTCACCCAAGTCGAACACGCCCTTTGCTGGACCGTCTTTGCCCCTCTGGTTCGTGCCCGGCGCCGAAAAATCGAGCGAAGGATTTCGAGGGAACTTCACGATAAGGCTCGCATTGACAGGGTGCTGAATGAAATCGTGGCACAACACGCTGACTTACTCTGCTGAGGCAGCGGGTGGGTTCACCGAAAACGTCCAAGTGTAGGTGCGGGTGTTTTCCCAAGGATCGCCTTGTTCGATAATCTCAACGACAATCGTGTGTTCTCCGACAGCCAGATCTTCACCAAGGAAGATGGCAAAGGGCATGTCAAGGTCGGAATGGGGAAGAAGAATCGGCGCTGATTTGTTGCTCGCTGTGCGCCATGTGCCAACATCGGTGCCGTGTTCATCCCAAAACGAGGCGTTTGAATCGATGACGGTTTCGGTGTTTTGGAACTGATGGACGACGGTGACATTCGCTCCGGTGTCATCGACGTTGTCAGCCAAACCGAACAGCACCCATGCACCGCCTTGGATGTACTCGCCGTTCTCCAGCGTCCACTGATTTTCAACGCCGTTGACCTTGTCAGCAAAGGTGTAGTTGCCGTCGTTCTCAATGACCACAGCCCACTCGTCAGCGAGTTGCGGAGCAACGATATCGCCAAACGGTGGATTCACCACGAGGAAGGAAAGCGACAGGAACGTAAAGGTGTAGAGGAAGAAAGCCTTGAACCACGTTCCTTTAGTGTAGTGTTCCTTGAAGCGCTCTGGCATGACCATGCGGTGAATCTGTGGGATGAGAATCAGCATGGTAAGGGGCAAGATGTAGAGAACGTCCGTCTTGTCAAGGGTGGTCGATGGCATCAGCACAAAACGCATCATCATCGTGACGACGAACGCATAGGCGATGACGAGCCACATCGAAGCGGTCTCGGCTCGCTCCTTGTTGACGTATTTCACGGGATCAAAAGGCTCGATGCCAAGGTCGGCCCCCGAGCGGCGTTTCTTCTTCTCAGCGTTCTTGGCCCCATCACGCTTCATGCGCTCGGCCTGAGCCGCCGCCATGGCCGTTTTGAGGTCCACCATGAACCGTTGGGAGGCGAGCAAGTGTTAGAACACTGCGGTTGTTTTTTGTTCAACAGGGATGGGTTTTCTTCGGATTTTTCTTCCGATTTGTTCAAAGAGGGAAGGGCTCACCCACGAGACAGGCCGGGGTGGCGTAGTTGGTAGCGCGTCGGACTCATAGGGCAGCCTCCAAGGCGATCGTATGACGTGCAAGCCCCTTGTGGTGTCTGAGACATCCGAAGGTCGCGGGTTCGAGCCCCGCTCCCGGCACCATCCCTTGCACCCCGATGCTTAACACTCAAAATGTAAGCCGAATTGGGTCTCTTTGAGCAACATGTCAGACACACTGCTACAGATGGACAACATTGAGCGACATTACGAAACCCCTGCTGGCGTTGTCAAAGC
>JASLVM010000090.1 GCA_030741355.1 Candidatus Poseidonia sp.
GAACGGGTATGAAACGACTGCCTATTCAACAATTCAGAGTTCAGATTTCGAATTCGTCGAGGATTCCATCATTGTCATCATCGTCGTCTTCGTGGTCTTCACTGCCATCGTTGTCGTGGTCGAATTGACCAGTTAGGCTGTTTCCGTCGTTGACCTCGAACCAGTCAGACAGACCGTCGTTATCGTCGTCGGTGTCTGTGCTGTCCCAGATTCCATCGTTGTCGTGGTCGTAGCGGTATGCGCCAGTAGCACCACCAATTTCATCCACGTCTAGGATGTTATCATTGTCATCGTCGTCATCATCTGCGTCATTCATGCCATCGTTGTCGTGGTCACGAGTGTAGTCCTCGCCAGCTGGACCAACGTCGTTGCGGTTGTCTATTCCGTCATTGTCACGGTCTAGATCCACAGCGTCGTTGATTCCGTCGTTGTCGTGGTCGTAGATGTTGGTGTTGTCATCGCCATCTTCAGTCTCTTCACGGTCATCGATTCCGTCGCCATCGTCGTCGTTATCTTCTGCGTCGTCGATGCCATCGTTGTCGTGATCGTTTGGATTGTCATCTAGATCGTCTGCAATTCCGTCGTTGTCGTCGTCATTGTCGAGATCGTCTGGGATTCCGTCACCATCGTTGTCGTTTTCGCCGTTCTGGTCCTGGTTGTCCAGTTGCTGGCCCTGCTGCTGGTCATTTTGCTGACCTTGCTGGCCTTGCTGACCGTTCTGGGTCTGGCCTTGCTGCTGCTGGTTCTGACCATTTTGGCCGTTTTGGCCTCCTTGATCTTGCTGAGACTGGTCGCCCTGCTGGCCGCCTTGTTGGCCGCCTTGCTGTTGCTGTCCCTGTCCGTTGTCCTGCTGCTGACCTTGCTGACCTTGCTGACCTTGCTGTCCTTGGCCCTGTTGGCCAGATTGGCCTTGTTGACCGGACTGCTGTCCTTGCTGCGAGCCTTGACCTTGCTGACCTTGCTGTCCTTGCTGACCTTGTTGGCCACCTTGTCCTTGCTGTCCTTGCTGGCCCTGACCTTGTCCTTGACCTTGTCCCTGACCTTGTCCTTGACCTT
>JASLVM010000091.1 GCA_030741355.1 Candidatus Poseidonia sp.
GTCAGGGAACGCATCGGCGTTGGTTCCGCTAGGGTTGTCACCGTAGCCGTCACCGTCCGAATCTTGGCTCTGGCTCGGGTTGAAGGCGAACGTGTCCGCGTTGTTGCCTTGACCGTCGTTGTCGTCGTCCTTCCACTCGTTGGGGTTGTTGGGGAAGGCGTCAGCGTTGGTGCCGTTTTGGTTGTCACCGTAGCCGTCGCCGTCCGTGTCGTTCCACTGCGTGTTGTCGTTGGGGAAGGCGTCGTCCTGGTCAGCGTAGCCGTCACCGTCCGTGTCGAACCATCGGTTCTCGTCATCTGGGAAGCTGTCGCCGTTGGTGCCGTTGGCGTTGTCGCCGTAGCCGTCACCGTCGTCGTCCGAGGTTTGTGTTGGGTCAAAGGAGAAGATGTCGAGGTTGTCACCTACGCCATCGCCGTCGGTGTCTTCCCACTCGTCAGGGTCGTCGGGGAACTCGTCAGCGTTGTTGCCCGTGGCGTTGTCGCCGTAGCCGTCGCCGTCTCGGTCGTATTGTTGAGTTGGGTCGTTGGGGAACGCATCGTCCTCATCGGCGATGCCGTCCTCGTCGGAGTCCTTCCATCGGTTGGGGTCGTTGGGGAAGTGGTCGCCTTGGTTGCCGTACTTGTTGTCGCCGTGGCCGTCACCGTCGGTGTCGTTCCATTGCGTGGCGTCCACCGGGAAGGCGTCGCTGTTGTCGCCGTAGCCGTCGCCGTCGCTGTCTCGCCATTCGTTGGGGTCGTTGGGGAACGCGTCGGGGTTGCTGCCGTTGGGGTTGTCACCGTAGCCGTCACCGTCGGTATCGGTGCCTTGGCTTGGGTCGTTTTCGAAGTCGTCATCGTCGTCGGCGATGCCGTCACCGTCGGAGTCCTTCCAGCGGGTGGGGTCGTCGGGGAACGCGTCAGCATTGGTCCCGTTGGCGTTGTCGCCAAAGCCGTCACCGTCTCGGTCGGCCCACTGGCTTCCATCGAAGCGGAAGGCATCGCTGTTGTCGCCGTAGCCGTCGCCGTCCGGGTCGCTCCATTCGGAGGCGTTGTTGGGGAAGGCATCTGGAC
>JASLVM010000092.1 GCA_030741355.1 Candidatus Poseidonia sp.
GCGGCACCCAACCGGATGCATGCCCAAGTGTATGGGGCAACTCCACGCAAGGCAACCGACTTGGCTGCCTGGACAACGACGGCGATGGGTGGGACAACAGCATCGATGCTTTGCCCGACCTCGCTACGCAGTGGCTCGACCAGGACGGCGATGGCTACGGCGACAACGCAACGGGTCTCCAGCCCGATGCCTGTCCCGGCGAGGCAGGAACCTCAACGACGCCCTACGGATGCGTTGACGACGACGGTGACGGCTACGCCAACTTGACCGACGATTTCCCGAACGATCCGACACGCTGGATTGACAGCGACGGCGACGGCTACGATGACGCAGAAGACGCTTGTCCGCTGCTCAGTGGCAACTCAACTCAGGACCGTCTCGGTTGCCTCGACAGCGACGGGGACGGATTCTCCGACCCGACCTTGCCGGTCGGCAACACGAGCGGATGGAACGTTTCCGACGGCGCTGATGCCTTCCCCCACGAAGCCAGTCAAGCCGTTGACAGCGACGGCGACGGTTTCGGCGACAACGCCGGCGGTGTTGAGCCCGATGCGTGCCCCGGCGAAGCCGGCACCTCCTCGACCGACCGCTTTGGCTGTGTCGACGAGGACAGCGACGGCACATCGGACGCCAACGACGCATTCCTTGGGGAGGCGACGCAGTGGACGGACAGCGATGGCGATGGCTACGGTGACAACCCGAACGGCACGCAAGCCGACGGTTGCATCAACACGCCGGGAACATCAACCCTTGACACGTTCGGCTGCCTTGACGGCGACGGTGATGGCGCCAGCGATACCAACGACCTGTGGCCAAACGACGCCACCCAGTGGTTTGACAGCGACGGCGATGGCTACGGCGACGAAACCCAGGGTACCGACGGTGATGCTTGCCCCAACGACCACGGAACGTCAACCTTGGGGGGT
>JASLVM010000093.1 GCA_030741355.1 Candidatus Poseidonia sp.
TTGACAGCGAGGACAAAGAAATCGGCGTTCAAGCCTTCATGAACCGAGAAACACCGGTTTGGAAGCATCGCTGATGGTGCTTTGCAACCGGCCCCCGTTTCAGGTCGAGCCTGTCGGCCAAGGGTGAGGGGGCACGCAATCGCCCCCCTCTTGTCCGAGAGTGTGCTCGGCCACGGTCTTCTTCTCAGTCGATTCAACCCGTCGTGCGAATGTTCTGCTCACGCAGGTATTCGCGGAAGTGAGGCATGTGCCGGCGATATTTTCGCTCGAACCATGCCTGAATGACGATGATGTCCGGTCGCATGGTGACGCTGTCAAACGCACGTTGTGGCTTGCGCATCAACTCGGTCAACAACTGCTCATTTTTGGCAGCGATGGCGTCTTGGTCCGGGCAACATGGCCCCAATGGCAGGCGCTTTGGCATCACGACAATGGTCGTTTCTGCCGCCTCTTGCTCATCATCAGCATCGGCTTCGTTGGCTTCGGCTTCGGCTTTCGCTTCTGCCTCACGCTTTGCTCGATCTGCCCGTTTCTTCGCCCGGACGTCCGACTTCATCTTCTGTTCGTCGTTCAGTTTGTCGTACCGGTAGTTGCTCGGCTTTCTGCCGGTTCGCTTGCTTCTTCCTTTCCGCTTGGTCTCCTCTTCTTTTTTGGTATTCCCCATGTGTATTCCCCCAAATTCCTGTGCAGAACCGTCGAGCGGTTCCGCAGTAAGGGTCGGATTAAATCCGTTCAGGGGGTACGGGTCAATTCATGGGAGGGCCTCTGTGGAGCAAGTCTGCGTAGTTAATATGACTACGAGTAGATATAAAGAAATCGCAAGAAACCCCCAAAAAGGGATCTCAATCGTTCATTTCTTTACGAAGAGCATCAAGAGCACTGCTCGCCGCGGGAAGGGGTGGAAGTGCAAGTGGGGA
>JASLVM010000094.1 GCA_030741355.1 Candidatus Poseidonia sp.
TTGACAGCGAGGACAAAGAAATCGGCGTTCAAGCCTTCATGAACCGAGAAACACCGGTTTGGAAGCATCGCTGATGGCAGCACCCAATACCGGCCTTGCTCGATATCGAGCCTGTCGGCCAAGGGTGAGGGGGCGCCATTGCCCCCCTCTTGTCCGAGAGTGTGCTCGGCCACGGTCTATTCAGAGAAACATCGTCTCAACGGTAGCGAATGTCGCTTTCTCGAAGGAACGCAACAAAGTGTCGCATGTGGCGCTCATGCCTGCGTCGGAACCTCTGTGAGATCACCAACACAGTATGTGCACCCGTAGCATCATCGTACCCACGAGGCTCTTGTCGGAGAAGTTCCAACAACCGCTGATTCTTCAACGCCAGTTCCGTGCCTTCACACGTGCAATGACGGAAGGTTCGCACCTTAACCTCAGGAACGAATCCTTTGGAGGGGTGGTTTTTGCGCTCTTCTTGGCGTGCCATCTCAGGAGTGAGTGGCTCGTCATTCTCCGTATCGTCCTTTTTTGGAGGGTTCGCTTCAGGGCGCTTGTGGCGCTCGTTGAAGTTCTCCATTTTACCCGAGCGTCGATTGAATCGACGTTGCTTGTTTGGTCCGATGTTTCCTCTTTTCTTTTTCCAATTACCCATAATTCTTCACCTGCTTTTGCCTTTTATCTGCGCAGAAGCGCTCACAAAACGGACACATGTCCGCCGGCGCTTCCGCAATTCAGGCCTCTAATCGCAGCAGGTGGGTTGGGTATTGGGGGGCATCTGAGGTTCCTCCGGAGTGTAACATATGCGCCACCCAATATAAAGGGTTTTAGCAAGAAACCCCAAAAAAGGGGTCTCAATCGTTCATTTCTTTACGAAGAGCATCAAGAGCGCTGCTCGCCGCGGGAAGGGGTGGAAGTGCAAGTGGGGA
>JASLVM010000095.1 GCA_030741355.1 Candidatus Poseidonia sp.
AGGTTCAGGTGGGATTCACCACCAATGTGAACGTCGGTACGCCGCCCGCGGGGTGCGTGACGATCGCCGGCGTCGACGCCGCCGTCTCCGGAGGTCCCTCGACGTGGACGGCGACGGCGACGGCCATTCCAACGCCGGTGAGGATTTCCCCCTCAATCCGACTCAGCACCGTGACCGCGACGGTGACGGATACGGCGACAACCAATCTGCAGGCGCAACCCAAGTCGATGCCTTCCCGCTGGACGGGACGCAGTGGAACGACACGGACGGCGACGGTCATGGCGACAACCCGTATGGCACCTTGGGGGACTGGTTCCCAAACGATCCCTCGCGGTGGGAAGACACGGACCGTGACGGGCACGCGAACGAAGACGATGCGTTCGTCAACGATCCAACCCAGTGGAACGACAGCGACGGTGACGGCTATGGCGACAACGCCAACGGATCACGTGCAGATCAATTCCCGAACGACGCCAACGAATGGGACGACGCTGACGGCGACGGCGTCGGGGACAACAGCGATGCGTTTCCCTTTGACGGAAGCCAGTCGTCCGACCGCGATGGCGACGGTTATGGTGACAATCCAAACGGCTTCAACGCCGATGCGTTCCCTGACGACGACACGCGCCACCGTGATTCGGACGGCGACGGTGTCGCGGACGAGGACGATTTGTTTCCCAACGACGCAAGTCAGACGCAGGACGCTGACAGTGACGGATTTGGCGATGCAGCCAACGGCACGCGACCAGATGCTTTCCCAGATGATTCCACAGAGTGGAGCGACCTCGACGGTGACGGCGTAG
>JASLVM010000096.1 GCA_030741355.1 Candidatus Poseidonia sp.
CCGCTCGCCGCTTTCGTTTTCGCTCCACCGCCTCCCGCCGCCGCGGCGTACGATCGACGCGCGCACGCGACCACGCGTCGACGAAACATCCCCACTCGATCGCGACCCGTTCTCGCGACGTCCCAGCGAGTGCGTCCCTGTGCACGTCGATCGAGTCCCGAGTCTCGAGTCCTGATCGGTCGAAACGCGCAACCCGAGCGTCCCGTCCCAACGTGATGATGAATGAATGATGAATGATGACGGCGACCACCCTGGACCGCGTCGAGTCGAGTCGCGGCGAGTCGCGAGAGGCGTCACGTCGCGTCGCGTCGCGAAGAAGACGACGACGAGGACGACGAGGACGACGAGGACGACGAGGACCATGAAGGACGTGGAGAGGGCGCCGACGATGAAGAAGTCGTCGAGTCTTCTGGACATGCAGGAAAAGGGCGCGGACACGACGCTCGCTTTCAGGGACGTGCGATTCGAGGTGGGAAAGAAGAACGCGCGCAAGGAAATCTTACACGGCATCTCTGGACAAGTGTGCTCGGGCGAAGTGTTGGCCATTCTCGGACCGAGCGGGGCGGGGAAGACGTGTTTGATCGATTTACTCACGCTCGAGGCCAAGGGTGGAGAATACACGGGTGACGTTCGATTGAACGGTAATCCGTTGACGCCAGAGCTGTTCACCAAGCACTGCGCCACGGTGCCGCAAGTGGACCGTTTGTG
>JASLVM010000097.1 GCA_030741355.1 Candidatus Poseidonia sp.
ATCATCAACCCATACACTTCCTCCTCGTCCTCTCCGCCTTCGCCTCGCGTCGTCGTCGCCGCGAGCGGCATCACCAACGGATGCAACCCACGCCTCGCGTTCGGTCGCACGAGTTCACACCCCCGCGCCTCAAGCACGCGCACGAGCGCCTCCAACTCCGCCGGCGCCTTCCCATTCGCCGCGTCTCGCACGTACGCCGCGTGCGCGGACCCGTCCCGAAGATTCCCCGCCGCCGCCGAATCATCAGCCCCGTCTCGCGTCGTCTTCATCGTCACCGCGCGCGCGCGTCTCGAGAAGACCGTTCGAGTGGGAACCACGCGTCGAGGACGCGTCGTCGTCGTCCTCGTCGTCCTCGTCGTCGTCGTCGTCGTCGCGACCGCCATCGTCCGTCCGTTCGTCTCTGTCGTCGTCTCGATCGTTCTCCGTCGACACCTCGTCGGTGCACCCTAAATCGCCACGTGGTGACTTTTGACGCGCGCGCGCGCATCGACCGCGCGCGACGACGACACTCATCGACGCCGACGCGACCGAGCGCGCGCGGAGACGAAACGAAAGAAACGAAAGAAGAAGAATCATGGCCACTGGATGTTGTTGCTTTACGTGCGGTGCGTGTGCGAGCGCGCGCGTGGATGGATGGATTGACGCGTCAATTCACGCACATCTTTTCATTCACTCA
>JASLVM010000098.1 GCA_030741355.1 Candidatus Poseidonia sp.
ATGACTGTCCCTACGCCGCTGGCAACTCCACCATTGGACGAAAAGGCTGCGCTGACAGCGACGGCGACGGGCGCTCGGATTACACTGACGTGTTCCCCCAAGACAACACCCAGTGGGACGACGAAGACGGCGACGGCTACGGCGACAACCAAACGGGGAATTCAGCGGACGACTGCCCAACGACCCCCGGAGCCTCCAACCGCGACCGGCGTGGCTGCCCTGACGCCGATGGTGACGGGTTCAGCGACGAAAACGATCCCTACCCGGGTGATGCCACACAGTGGGCCGACAGTGACCAGGACGGGTACGGCGACAACACGCTGGGCATGGGTGGAGACGGTTGCCCGATGATGTTCGGCAACAGCACGCTGGGCCTGCTCGGCTGCCCGGACCAAGACGGGGACGGTTACGCCGACATCGATGACGATTTGCCAATGGACCCGACCCAGTGGGACGACCTCGACGGGGACGGCTACGGCGACAACATGTTGGGCATGGACTACGATGAATTCCGCTTTGACCCAACTCAACAAACGGACCGAGACGGTGATGGCTACGGCGACAACTTGGGCGGTACACGCGGCGATGCTTGTCCCGATACACCCGGCAATTCAACGGCTGACCGCTTTGGTTGCCTCGACACCGACGGTGATGGTTGGTCGGATGCTGGTGATG
>JASLVM010000099.1 GCA_030741355.1 Candidatus Poseidonia sp.
CTTCCGGCGACTAGTATCGCCGCGCCCAGCACTGATGCCAGGCCTGTGACTGCCGTGAACCCGGGTAGTATCCCACCGCCATCGTCAGGCTCTTCGACCGGTACTCCGTCGTCTGGGATTCCATCGCCGTCGGCATCGTCATCGGCGTTGTCCCCGACTCCGTCACCGTCGGTGTCCTTCGTCTCGCTGGGATCGGTTGGGAACGCATCGGCGTTGTTTCCGACGCCGTCGCCGTCCGAGTCGACCTTCTCGTTGGGGTCGTTGGGGAACGCGTCGCCGTTGTCCCCAGTACCGTCGCCGTCGGAGTCCCTGCTCTCGTATGGGTCTGACATGAATGCGTCGGAGTTGTCGCCCACGCCGTCGCCGTCGTAGTCGCTCCACTCGCCAGCGTCGTTCGGGAACGCGTCGGAGTTGTCCCCGTAGCCGTCGTTGTCCGTGTCAGTCGTCTCGCTAGCATCCGTCGGGAATGCGTCGGAGGTGTCGAGAGTGCCGTCGTTGTCGTCGTCTGGGTCCTCGTTGTCGCCGATTCCGTCGCCGTCTGAGTCGATGTACTCGTTGGGGTCGTTCGGGAACGCGTCCTCCGAGTCACCGACGCCATCACCGTCTGAGTCCGTGGACTCTCCGCTGTTCAGCGGG
>JASLVM010000009.1 GCA_030741355.1 Candidatus Poseidonia sp.
AGTCGTTCTTTGAAGGCCGTTCACTCCGAGACCTTCCGGGCATTGGACCAAAGCGAGCAACACAATTGGCTGAGTGGGGGTATACCACGGCTGACGAACTCTACGAGTTGGGCGAACTTTCACTTGCTCGGCTGGCTGGTGAGCGGTTTGCAACATGGTTTATCCGAGTGGTCGACGGTGAGAGCAGTGATGTCGTCAGTCCCTTGCGCAGTCGCAAATCCATCGGAAAAGAACACACGTTTGAACGCGACCAAGACGACCATGAGGAGGTCATGCACCGGCTTGAGCAATTGGTTTCCTTGGTGATGGAGCGAGCGGTGAGCCTTGGGGTGTCGGGTCGTCTCGCAGAGGTGAAGATTCGGTACACGGGGTTTGAAACCCATACTTCCGGGCGGAGCATTCCGGTGGCGATGGACGAAGAGGGTGTTTTCAAACGGTTAGCGAAGGGCCTGTTTGCAACCAATATCCGTCCCGAATCCAGCGTCCGCCTCATCGGGTTCAGACTTGGACAGTTGGAAATCCCACCCTCTCGCCAGACCACGCTGTTTGAGGAAGAATAGATTCACTCCAATTGATGCATCCGCGTCAACGTTGCCGCAAATTCATTGAGGTCATCGGGTACGGGCACGTCAGCAATCGGTTGGTTGAGCGAGATTCCGGCTTCTTTCTTTTTGGCCCAGGTTTGTCCGTTGAATTCCTGCAAGGCATGCGAGAGCCCACACAGACGCGTGCCTTCTTTGGTACCGTGGGCGACGTCAGCCAATGGTGCTGAAGGGAACGCGTCAACATCGACTGAAGAGGTGTTGTAGACCGTGCTGGAAATATGGTGGGTGAAGAAGGGACAGACCGGGCTAAACGCTGCCATGAAATCACGAACGATGCGATGCAGCGTCCACGCTGCAGCCTTGTCATCATCGTAGAGTCTCGACTTGACCATTTCGAGGTAGTGGCTCGGGAGCAGGCCTGTGCCGAAGGTCTTCAGTGCCTGTGTGGCCGTGTAAATGTCCAAGTCAGACCACGCCGTTTCAACGGTGTGCATCGTGTTTTGGAATTCGGCAAGGATCCAGCGGTCTTCTGGGGCTAACGAAGCCGGTGGAGTGTCAAAGTCGGATGGTACCTCGAATTGCGAGGCAAATCGAGCCACGTTGAACAACTTGGTCAAGACACCGAAATATTTCTTCTCGATTTCTTCTGGATTGATGTGAAAGTCATCGCCCACTTGTGCATCACAAGCCTTCCAAAGGCGGAAACATTCGCTTCCAATCTTGTTGGCCCGCAACTTGACCGAACCGTCGGGTCCCTTGACTTGCCATGACCCCGTTCGCCCACCTGCACCACATTCGAGGACGGAGTCTGCGTCGATGCCGTTGCCGAGAGACTTGCTCATCTTGCGACCCCAGGGGTCCATTCCTAGCCCGTCGATCCACACATGCTGGAAACCAGGCTGGTCCAAGACCAAGGTGGATTTGAGCAGCGTGTAATACAACCACGTTCGAACAATTTCTTTGCCCTGTGGGCGGAGTGCTGTTGGGAAGGCGTTGGCAAAGACCTCTGGATGGTTGAGGTAGCCGCTGACAAAGAGGTTGGAATTCGACGAATCCATCCACGTGTCAAACACTTTTTCCTCCCCTTTGAGGCTACCAAGGGTGTTGGCAAGCTCGTCATAGGTGCCAAGGTCATCACGAGACTCACGGTCCAACACTCGACTTCCCTTCGGAGGATCGTCCTTCCAAGGTTGGACATATGTTCCAGCCGGCGGCACGACGACCTTTGTTTCGTCATCACTGTACCAAATTGGAATCTCGGTGTGATACCACCGACGGCGACTGATCGGCCAATCAATGCTGATGTTGTCCATCCAGTCAAGCAAGAATTGGCGATTGCGTACAGGATGGAAACGGATGGAATCAATGTGTTCTCGCATGCGGTCCTGGATGTGGGTTTGCCGGACATACCATTCTTTGAGCAGGATGATTTCAACCGGATTCTTGCCACGCTCAGAAACAGGGATGTCTTGGTCGCGTTCCACCGCTTGAACCAAACGACCGGCTTGTTCGAGCTGTTCAATGGCCTGACTTCTTGCTTCCAGCACCGAAAGACCTTGGAGCGGGCCCGCAACTTCGGTCATTTTTCCCTCGAGGTCAATGGCTTGGAACGGGGCGAGGCCCAATTCTCTGAACACCGCCACGTCGTTTTGGTCGCCAAAAGAACAGACCATCAACACACCTGTTCCAAAATCGGATTTTACCGAAGGATGATGTTGGATGGTGACGGTGGTTGAACGGCCGCTGGTTTCCATTGGAAGGGTGATTTGTTGACCCACCAAGTGCTTGTATCGCTCGTCATCTGGATGGACAACCACCACGCCACAGGCGCAGATGAGTTCTGGACGGGTGGTCGATATCACCAGTTCAGTACCGTCTTCACAGGTCCAACGGACATCGACGAGTCTCGTTTTCCGAGCAATTCGTTCTACTTCAGCATCGGCGATGGTGGTGCCTTCAACAGGGTCGTAGATGTTCGGTCGGAGGTCCTCAATGATGTCCCCTTTCTTGAACAATTCAACAAAAATCGATTGTGTCACGCTTCGATAATCCGGTGCGTCGGTCAAGTATTCTCGAGAGAAATCACACGATAGGCCGACCCGTTTGGCGGTGTTTCGCATCGCTTGGGTAAAGGATTCAATCGTGGTTTCACACAATTTGAGAAATTCTTCTCGGTCGTATGTTTTCATTTTACGCTTGGTGTTTTTCTCAACGGTAAATTCGATGTTGATGCCGTTTCGATCGACGCCCCACGGGAAGTAGACTTCTTTCCCAAGAAGGCGCTGACTGCGTGCGAGCACATCGATCATAGAATACTGAGCAACAGCACCGATATGCCAAGTCCCTGAGGGATAGGGCGGCGGTGTATCGATGACAAAGAGTTCTTTCCCACTCTCTGGATTGAAGGCATAACGGCCACTGTAGGCCGCTTCGTCGGCATAATGAGCCTCTTGTATGGTCTTCTCAAGGTCAATGGACCATCTTTTTTCGGGGATTTTTGGGGCTGGCATGTGCCTCACCTGGCCCCTCCTCGGTCAATGAGGTGGGTCCAGTCCGTCGGATGAGGGACATCATTTCAACCCGTCGGCTGTACCAATGAAAGCCGAGGCATCAAGGTCCGTGGCGAAGGTAAGCCTTTGAAGGTCAATGGTTTGGCCAAGGCTGAGGTGGTGATGTGGCTTCGGAAGATGGTGCTCCAAAAAACACCTCAACCGAAGATTCGGCATCCCGTTCCAAAGGAAACCGTCGGCTTGACGCCATCGCCGGAAAAAGTCGAGATGTCCGTGACCAACTCGTTGGTCAAATGAAAACCATCGATTCAAAACGCACTTTGGATGCGGTCTTGGATGCTCCAAAACGATTCAAGCGGGAATGGCAAAAAACAGGGGCAACCGGCGCCATCACCAAGTTCCCAATCCCCACCGTTCTGGTGTTTTTGCTGCTCACCGTGTACTTCGTCACCCAATCGGGATTCCTTGATGGCACTCAATTTGACGATGACCCTGAAAACCCTGCGCTGAACGTGAACGGCGACTTGGAGGTGTACTTACCTGACGGAAGCCGGGTTGCTGAATTGATTGGAAAAGTGGAAGAAGATTGGTCCACAAACGTGATGGTTGTTTACATTGAATCAAACAAAAACAACATCACTGATCAGCGTATTCTCCAAGAAATCAGTTACGTGGAAAACATCCTCAATCCATACCTCTCCGATGATTCTGATGACGTGATTTACATTCTCTCGTTGTCAACAGTCCTCAAAGAAGTCAATTCCAGTGCGCCCCGTATACGAGAGGCGATTATCACTGAGGTGGGGGAGCTCGGATGCTCCAGTGACCCGACTGAGGATTGCCCTTCAAGAAACGCTGCTGAAAATCTAAACGATGGATTGGCAGCGACGGATGACACCTTTGGGGGTTCATATGAGATCCCAAGTCAGACGACCATTGACCTTGTCATCGGTGAGATGTACACGGACGAAGGCCAACCAACGGCCGGTATGAACAAACTTGCCCGTGATATTGAGGGAGGGGAGGACGGCGGCCCGGATGGCTTACTCGACCGCGCCATCATGGCGATTGCCGTAACCGAAGAACGGCCTGCGAAGGACATCATTGCAGATACTCAAGAGGTTCTTGACACGATTTCGGCCATGGAACGTCCCTGCTTGTACGATGCCAACGGAAACCCGGTTGAATCAGAAGGGATGTGCACTTGGGAAGACCTGGGTATTTCCATGGTGCTGACCGGCCCGGTCCCCATCACCAATGCTGTCACCGAATTTTCGTTCAAGTTGTTTTGGGATATTTTCCCGAAAGCCGTCGTCCTTGTGGCCATGGGATTATTTGTGTTCCACTCCGACTTGCTTCAAGCGGGCTTGACGGGTATTCGACCGCTTCAAGGGTTCAAGGTCATCGTGATTGCAGGTCTTCCGACGCTGTGTGCCGTATTTTGGACGCTTGGTCTCATCGGCGCCACCAATTATGAGGTTACAATGACCGTGATCATCGTGGGCCCTATTTTACTCGCGTTGGGGGTATCCTATGGGTTACACATCACCAATCGGTATGCCGAAGAAGAAGGCAGCAAGAGCGAAAAAATGAGGGCATCGTTGAGCTCAACCGGTCGCGCCGTCTTTTTGTCTGCGGTAACAACCGTCATCGGTTTCATTTCCCTCGTCTTTACGCCCATGGCTCCTATTCAAACCGTGGGTATTGCCCTTTCAGGTGGCATCGTGATCGTCTATTTCCTGACCATGTTCATGGTGCCGAATTTGACCCTCATTCTTGACCTCAAGAAACCCAAACATCCACCGCTTAAGGCGTTCGATGTTCTTGTCGACATCCCTGTCAAGCGGAACAAAGGCGTCATTGGCGTGTTTTTGTTGATGATTCTTCTCTCTGCTACGGTGGGACAAGCCAATGTGGAAGAAAACATCGATTTGCTCGGTATGGCTCCTGAAGGTGAATCGCCGGTCGTCAAGATGAAGCAATACAGCCGAGAATTTGAGGCAGGGCAAGTCGGCATGATCCTCGTCAACGCCAACGTGAGTGGCGACTTCAA
The DNA here is from genome assembly GCA_030741355.1 of Candidatus Poseidonia sp. Lineage (GTDB taxonomy): Archaea > Thermoplasmatota > Poseidoniia > Poseidoniales > Poseidoniaceae > Poseidonia. The sequence goes on from JASLVM010000009.1 coordinate 5,109, forward strand.
TGATGAAGATGTTTCGAACGATGACCCGGTCGAGTTATTGCAGAAAATTGACAATTTGGAAGCGTCCTTGAACACCGTTGAAAACACTACGGCTGTATCGGTTGTTTTCCTCATGAAATCCTCTGGTGTCCAAGTTACCGTCTCAGGCGAGGGTGTGAACGAGTTCGTCCAACTGATTCCCTGCGGTGGAAATGAACAATGTGAGGACGTAAAGACCACTGCGAACGTACTCCTGAATCAAAGTCAATCGGTCGATGCTTCCTTTTGGGACCTTCTCAACGACCCCGATGCCTTTGGATTACCGGGCTCGCAACAAAGTCAAATTTTCTTGTTGGACGTGTTCTATGCATCGCTGACCAAGGAAACCCGGCAAATTTTCGTGAGTGAGGACTTTAGCCGCTCCCTGATTTATGTCGATATGCCGTTCATTCCAGTGGCAGATACCGCTAAGAGCGTGGATTCGGTTAACGAAAAGGCGGCTACTTTCCAAGGACGCTACGGTGAAACGGCAGAGGAACTCACGGGCGTTGCGGCAACCGCCATTGAGGTCAACGAGCTCATTGTTGGCTCACAGTGGACTTCTCTTGGTTTCGCCATCATCCTCACGCTCATCACGCTCGCTATCGTCTTCCGAGATATCCGCTATTCCATATGGACCACCTCGCCCGTGATCGCGACGGTGGCGTTGCAATGGTTGGTGATGTGGCGGATGGATGTCCCGCTATCGCTGGTCACCGTCATGATCGGTTCAATTCTCGTCGGTGTAGGAGTGGACTTCTCCATCCACATCGCCAACAGAATCCGTGAATTGGGTGGCGGGATTCAAGCCATTCGGAGTGCGGCTGTGGGGACGGGCATGTCCTTGTTTGAAGCTGCGGTTGTCACGTCGCTGGGTATGTTCACAGCCTATGACATCCCCATTCCCGAAATCACACCGTTCATCACGGTCATTCTGATTTTGCTATGGGTCGCCGCTGCAAGTGCTCTTATTCTCTTACCTGCCATTTTCATCACCCTTGAAAAAATGGGCATTGGAGCAGTAAGCGGCGGCAATAACATGGCGAAGAAACTCGGACTCATTCGGACGGCTTCGGTCACCGATGATGTGATGGAAGCCGCTTTGGTCGATGATGTGGTCGATGCTTGGTAAGCGTTGAGTCCATAGACCCCTTAGGTCTCCCCCTGTCCATGAACCACTGGCTGATGAAATCCGAACTGGATGTTTACCCCTACAGTCAACTTGTTGCAGACGGTTGGACCCACTGGGATGGAGTAAGAAACTATCAGGCTCGAAACATGATGCGGGATGCCATGAAGGTCGGCGATCTTGTGCTGTTCTATCATTCCAATACCAAACCCCCTCACGTCGCTGGCGTTGCTCGTATCACCCGTGAGGGTTATGGTGATTTTACGTCTTGGGACACCGCAAGCAAATACTTCGATGAAAAATCAACGCCAGAAAACCCTCGCTGGTTCATGGTTGACATCGAGCCTCTTTGCGAGTTGGACATGGTTCCACTCCAGGACATGAAAGACAATCCGAACTTGGAAGGTATGCCGCTTATCCAGCGCGGGCAACGACTTTCTGTGCAACCCGTAACCCCTGAACAGTTTGCAGAAGTCCTTCGAATGGCGGGCGTGGATGCTGCAACGTTGTGAACGGTGAGACCATGAAAGAACAGGTGCCAGTATCCTCTCGAGCGGCCAACATTGAGTACGCCATACGAGATGTCGTTGTTCCTGCTGTTCAGTTGGAAGCTGAAGGCCATGAAATCATCAAATTGAACATCGGCGACCCCATTGCTTACCCCGGTCTACCCACCCCTCCGCACATGGTTGATGCTTATGTTGAGGCGTTGAGAAATGGGCAGAACGGGTACTCGCCTTCGTACGGCCTGCCACGCCTACGGGAAGCGATTGCTCGTGATGAGCAACGAAAAGGCTGGGATGCGACCGCTGATGACATCTATGTTTGTCATGGTGTCACGGAGGCGCTTCAACTGATTTTTGCCGCTGTTCTTGAGGAGGGTTCGAAAGTGTTGGCGCCCGGCCCCCACTATCCACCTTACATGGCCTATCCACAGATGTACGGTGCAGAAACGGTCGAATATCAACTTCATCAAAACGATGGATGGAAGCCTGATTTCTCAGACATCGCTTCTAAAATGGACGATGATGTTCGATTGCTGGTGCTCATCAATCCCAACAACCCATGCGGCACGGTTTGTGGAGCAAGCGACGTCGATGCTCTGTTGGCCATTGCGCGAGAATACCCCAACTGCATTGTTGTTGCTGACGAGATTTACGACGGCTTGGACTTCACGGGCCGACATGTTTCGGTTGCGAGCCGGAGTTTAGATGTCCCGGTTATTGCACTCAACGGTGTGTCAAAAGTCTACTACGCACCCGGTTGGCGTATTGGCTACATGGCGCTCCATGACCCAGCCCATCGGATGAAGCTCGTCCGTGATGGACTTGAACGATTGCTTCGTTCAAGGCTCTGCGCCTCCACTCCCGCACAATTGGGTTATCTCGCCGGCCTTGAAGGCGATCGTGCGTGGATGGAAGGATATGCCGACCGTGTCATGAAACAACGAGACCATTGCCTCAAACGCATCCAAGAGATCGACGGCTTGGAGGTTGAGCAACCCGGTGGTGCATTCTACATGTTCATTCGATTGACCGATGAGCAATGGGCAGCCGACGACAAGGCTTTCGTCTTACGTTTACTCCATGAAGAACATGTTCTCCTCGTTCACGGAAGTGGGTTTTCTCCCGAACTTGGCCGGGGACATGTTCGACTCGTTTACCTGGCAGACATCGACGTTCTTGACGAGGCTTTTGACCGGATGGCACGTTTTCTGCAAAAGCATCGCCGAAACATGACCATGTCGTAGGAGAATTCATGAATCCCAATCGGGGGGATTGGGTTCATGCGCCGTGTGCAATGGCTTTGCATCGCTACCATTTTTGCGATGTTCACCCTGCAAACGGTTGCCGCTTCATCGGTATCCACCCAATCGGAATTGACCGTTTCAGCCCTCACGCCTCTGGCCATTGCACTGGTCGTCGCCTTCTTTGTTCGTCGGTGGTTCATCCCCCAGCAGTTGAAAAATTTGCAAGTGGCCTTTGAGATTGAGGACGACCTCTACGAAGTTCACCGTATCACTCGAACCCTCCGGGATTCAAGACGTCTCCTGAACTTCGGACGGGTGGGCTACGGGGTACTGCTCTACATGATGGGTTTGACGGGTGTTTTAATTCTCATCGCCGAGCTTCTCTTTGACGCAGCAGTTTTTGCCTCGTTTAACCTTTATATCATCGCAACACTGATTCTGATTCCTGTCGTTATTTCGCCTTGGGAGACGCTCAATAGCCAACTTGCAGGAAGGCAACGGGAAGTTCGTTCTTCTGTGAGTGCGGACCTCATTCGCCGTGTCTTCACGCTTGCGCTCCTGGTCATCATCACGCTGCTGGTGTTGGCCTATGGTATGCAATTGAACGGAACACTCACCCCAACATGGATCGCCTTCGCCATGTTGACCTTCATGGCACCAACCATCTTCGCTTACGGCCGCATCATGGGGGCCTCTTGGAACATGCTGTTGATCAACAAATGGCGAACCACTCGTGGTCGAAAGAACCCCATTGACCCTGATAAAAACGGATTCATTGGTCGAATCTTTTCCTTCCTTCTGGTCCTTTTTCTCCTCACCATGCCCATCACGGCCCTCAACGGCATTTTGACCGTCCTGTACGTGATGCTCAACAACCCTCCCAATGCAGAAGAGGTGTTGAATTATGGCGGCATTATCGGTTACTCCATCTTTGTGCGCATTGACCTGATCTCTGAAATCCTCTTCCACTGGGAATTCATCAAAGCGCTGCCCCAATTCCTTTCGCTGTACCTCACCCTCAACATCGCCATCGTCGGTCTCGCCTTTATTTTTGAACTGACTCGAAACTTGATTCTCGGTGGGCAATCTTTTGGTGGTATGTTCGGTGTTATTTTGGATACGCCCCGTGAAATACGGGCTGAAAAGGCGGCTCAAGCGAGGCAACTCACGTTTGCTTTTGCTGGGTTCTCTGGCTACACGGTCTTGTTGTTGATTCTCGTGTGTTACAAGGAGTTTGGCGGGCTCATGCCCTTTACGAGTACGCTTGAAGCCAATGATTTTGATGAAGGCATGCGCTTGTTGACGGTTTGGTTGTTTATCGCCGTCGGTCAACTGGTCTTTTTGATGACATGGCTTCTTTCTATCAGCCGTTTTGGACATCTGCGAAGCCTTCGATTTGACTTGAATCCCGATGAACGACGGGAGGGTGCCGTTCTCCTTGAAGGTGGAGATAAACTCCAACATTTGGTTGAAACGGCAGCTTATAACGAAGACTTGGACCTCCTTATCCGGATACAAACCCACGACTTCCCTGGCGATCAAGCGCTTATCCGTCAGGAGCAATCTCGCGCTGCCATGTGGGAAAAAGCCCTTCGCGGTCTGTGGCCTGAAGCCATCGAAGCCAGTCGAAAACTGCTTGCACAAACAGGCGGCGATAACGATGAAGCAAGAATGATCATCGCTACCGGATACATGGCCCTTCGACGTCTTGATGCGGCCCGAGAAGCCCTTCACGGTCTTCAACAACCTGAAGGTTATGATGAACCCGAAATCTTGTCGTTTATCTGTGAATGGCTGGACCCCTGGAACGGGTCGGTCACGGAAGACGACCTTTGGGACTGGGAAAACAATTCGACCATTGATTACCTCCAACTCTTGTTGAACATGATGAGGACGTGGAAGCCCCAACCCAATGAAATGATGGTTCACAACGACAAAATTTCCCTTACCGGCCAACTCTCGATGGTCGCTTTACTCCGCGCACAGCGGCTCTACGACGAGGCACTGGAGTTGTCGCTCTCACTTGTTCGTGGTGACCCCACGGGTGTTCGTCCTCGCTTGGCGGTTGCGTTGTGTTTGATTGACACCGGGCAATGGCACGATGCCAAGACGGTGCTTGACGAATTGATCAAAAGCGACAGCAAAGACCCTCGCGTGCTGGCGCTCGCGGTTATATTCGGCTACGGTACGAAGGGGCGAGAACACATGGAAGTCTCCCTCGTGCTCGATGACAGTAAAGAGACAAAGAAGTGGATGGATGCTGCTCCGGTGAACGCTTATGCAGCCCTCCTGCAAAAAGGTGGATTGGATGAAGCCATGAATGCGAACGTCATGATCGCAGCACACGAGGCAACACGTCGCGCGATGCCACCAAGATTCTCAGCAGGTATCCTCTCCAATGTATTCCAGTACCTTGTCCTCATTCCCGTATGGTTTGTCCTCGGCATTTTGACCTTCCAAGAAGTTGGTGAAACAGAGGGCCTATCCGTGTTGGGAGGTTTGCTTTTCTTGCACTTTTCCTATCGCCGATTCATTCGCCAGCAGGAACACCAAATCAAACATCGGGACCAGCGTGGCATGATCAAATATGCTCGCAGATTGAGGCGATTCAAAGCCATCCCACAGACGAGCAATATCCCCATTGGAAACCACTTGCTCCTCGGTGGTATTTTGGTGACCGTGAACGGGGTTGTCCTTGATATCGGCTTCCCGGCTTGGTTGTTTGAGCGATTGCCGAAGGAGCCTGAAAAGAAAATACGTCAGCGTCTCCGCCGTCGCAGTGTGGCATTGGAAAAGGGGCGAACGCCTCGTGTTTCACCGCTCGGAAAAGCCTGGTGGTTGAAGCGTCCGAAAGAACACACAGAATCCGGACCGCTCCTTGAACGAAACATTGGGCCCGTCGCCTATCGTGGACGAACCAATTACATTCGCAAGAAAGAACCGCAGGCGCTCAACGATGCCGCTCAGGGCAAGGAAACAACGATGCAAAAACGGTTTATTCCCCGAAACACCATCCGCAGTGAACGTTCCTCGTCCTGATGTCTGATTTCTTCGGACGAGGGTTCAAGGACTGTCCACGGAAACAGAGGGTATGACCCAAGTTCCCGGTGGTTGGGGTGCATCAAAGGAAAATCGACGTCTTGCTGACGATATACTTGCAGCGGTCCGCTCTAGTGGCCATCTTTACCGTCATGGGTTGGGAATGATCGCCTCTGAGAACATCATCTCTCCTGCAGTACGTGATATCGTAGGAAGCGACCTTCACGGCAGGTATGCAGAAGGTTTGCCTGGAAAGCGATATTACCAAGGGTGCGAAGATTTTGACACCATTGAAGCCCTTGGTATTGAACTCGCACAGGAGGTCTTTCAAGCACCTTTTGCAAACATCCAATCCACTTCAGGGACGGTTTCCAACATTGGGGCGCTCAAGGCGTTAGCCCAGCCCGGTGACGCCATCACCGCTGTATCAACCGCTGATGGAGGCCATATCTCCCACGCCAGAATGGGGGCCGTTGGATTGAGAGACCTCAATTTGACCACCTATCCTTGGAACGAGGAACGAATGGAGCCTGACATCGATGCAGCTTGCCAAACCATTCGCGAAGTTCAACCGAAAGTGGCGCTCTTCGGTCAGTCGGTGTTTCTCTTCCCAACGCCGCTTCGAGAAATGGCCGATGCTGCCAAGGAAGTCGGTGCTTCGGTCATGTACGACGGCGCCCACGTTCTGGGCTTAATCGCCGGCGGTCAATTCCAAGACCCACTCCGTGAGGGTGCTGACCTGATGACGGGTTCGAGCCACAAGACGTTCCCCGGGCCGCAAGGAGGCTTCTTGCTTTCCTCATCCGAGGATCCAACCTTCCAACGCCGGCTCAACACGGCGATGTTTCCGGGTGTTTGCTCTTCCTATCACCTCCACCATGTTGCTGGCAAAGTCATGGCCTTGGCTGAATTCAAAGAATACGGCGAAGCCTATGCAAAGGACACCGTGGCCAACGCTCAAGCCTTTGCGGCTGCTCTGGCCAGTGAGGGTTTTGATGTGTTGGCTGAAAGCCGAGGCTACACGGCATCTCACCAGGTCTTGACCCGCCATGGCGGGCTGGATTCAGGTGCCGGGGCGAAGGCAGCGCAACGTCTTGAAGAAGCCGGCATCATCACCAACATGAACATGCTACCGGGTGATACCAAAGCACTCGCTCCATCGGGATTGCGCTTGGGTGTCCAAGAATTGACTCGCGTAGGATTTTCTATCCAAGACATGGAAGAAGTTGCACGATTTTATGCACGGGTGTTGTTGCACGATGAAGACCCTGGGGCCGTCAAAAACGATGTGCAAGCGTTGAAAGCGGATCATCAAACCATACGTTATTGCTTCAACGAAACCGAACGCACAGGTTATCCCGAGTAGGTTGGAACCTTGATGAGCAATGCATCCGACGAGGCCAGGACCTCCTTCATGTTTGGTGAAGACGGATTTTTCCTTGATCCCTTTGGCCAACCGTGTGTGCTGATGGGCGTCGTTGAGTTTTCGAAATTTTGCCTTCATCTCGATGCTTTGTTTGAATCACCGCTTGGTCGGAAACTCATCTACGCTGCAACCGACGCCGAAGAACGGATACTCTCGAGTCACCCGAGCGTTCAATTTGGGCGCTGGTTCGGGAAATCAAAAGCGAAAAAACGACTCCAACAACGAGCGATGGAGATGGGATGGGGTGAATTTGGAGAGGACTCTGTTTCAGGGCCGGCCCATGATGCGTTGACTGTGGGGTTTTCGCTGGCCCATCATGAACACATTTCTCAACAACGAGCGAACGTTGAATGGCACCAAGTCAATGCTGACATGATCCATTTGCAATTCGCCACGAAAAATGAGAGCATCACGCCCGCCCCCTCTCCCCCTCACCTTCCGTGGTTTGGTTCAGAAACCCAAGGACTTTCATCGAGTATACTTGAAATTGAACTTGACCGAAGAGCCTCTTCCTTCTTTTACGGTGATGAGCGTTCCTTTTTCCTCTCCAGTCATGTGTTTTGGAACTTGTTTGGCTCACTCTTAGGACGGCCTCTTTCAGAGGATTTTTTTGCTCAATTCAACCTTGAAATGGATGAAAGCATTGAACACGCTTCGACCTTTCGCGCTGTAATTATTGCTGCCAGTCAGGCTTTTGAAGCCAATGAACGACCGGTTTATGTTCTCTCTGCAGGCGACTGGGACGGGCATTTTGCAGAGCGATTGACCAAGAGGGGTTTTGGTCGGGTGCGGGTTGAACAAAGCATCCTCGACGACGAGACCTCTCAATTTTCAGTTCATTCACCGGTTGCACCTGTGGCGATTGGTTTGCTGATTGGGATGTGGCAAAGGGCTCACGGAATGGTCGGTGAGGTCAAGGTAGAAATCGTCTCAGATGCCCTTCTCGTACGGATCTCGCCGCGTCGTGTAGATTACAGCTGATTTTCCTAACAAAACCGATGCAGGCCACGGTTTCGTGTTGCTCAAGTGTGGTCAAGGTTCATAACCGAATCAACGCCTCGGTAGGCTTGCACAGCGGTGCCGGGTGTTACTGATGAGTCTAAACCACAACCAAATGGCCTACGTTGCAATTGTTTCAACCTTGATTTTCGGGTCCCTTTTCGTGGGTGTTTCCGGGTTCTTTCAGACCAGCGAGGACATCGGTGGTTTCGAAAGCGCTGTGGAAGAAGATATCAGAGGAGAATCCGAATTGATGGACGCCGCTCTTGACTCGGATGGCGACGGTCTATCGGATAAACTCGAAGAAACCCAGTACGGTACGGATGTCAACGACCCCGATACTGATAACGACGGGATGAGTGATGGCTGGGAAGTCCAACATGGCCTCAATCCACTGGATAACGGCGAGTCAGAGGACTTAACCGTCGACCCTACTCAAAACGAAGACTCCAGCGATGCGCAGGTGGAGAACGAAACCGAATCGTGGCCTGACCCAAGTCAAGGTCCCAACGGCGACCCTGACCGAGACGGCCTCACGAACCAAGCTGAACAAGAACTTGGAACCGACCCTCAGCGTGCCGACACCGATAACGATGGTTTGAACGACCGTTGGGAGTCGCAATACACAACCAGTGTTCAGACGCCCGGTGGTGAAGTGGTTCTGTTCAACCCACTCGATGGAAACTGGGATTGTCTTCTCCTTGACCAAGCCATGGTCGATGCCCTTGAATCCCGTTTCAACGGCGAGAATGGAATGGCCGATTGGGACGACCTCGCCTCAAACGACCGCCACTCGTGTGATATGGTTCTCGATACCGACGACGACGGACTTGCCAACTTCGAAGAAGAAGTCTTCGGAACCAACCCAACTGCTCGAGATTCAGACATGGACTTGATCGATGACATCGTTGAAGTGGCCAACGAGACCATTGCACTCTACACCGGTCTTGGTGAGAATTGCAACGAGCCTTTGCTCGACCCGCTTCCTCACATCGGTCCGTTCTTTGGCGTTGAGCGAAATTGGTTCATGATGGACATGGATGGCGACGGTCTTCTCAACGGCCCCTCGGACTGGGATACGGACGGCGACGGCATGCCAGACGGCTTCGAATTCTGCTACTCCGATGCAACCATGGCACCCAGTGCAGCCTATGTGCTCAATCCTGCCAACGCTTCGGACGGCTATGGCGATTGGGATGAGGATGGAATGAACAACCTCGAAGAATACCAAGTTGCTCAGTTGTTCGGCGAAGGAAACTTCACCTCGCCTTGGTTGGAAGACACCGACCAAGATGAGATGCCCGACCAGTGGGAAGCGTCCAACGGCCTCCACCCACGCTCTGCTCTCAACCGAGACCAGGACCCAGATATGGACGGATACGACCTCGATGCAGACGGTGATGTCATGTACGGCGAGTTGGAAAACACAGCCACCGTCCATAGCGTTGACGTTGTTCTAGGCCAACAGGTTTCTGCCAACCAACAAGTGGCTTCGGCCCGCATCACCCTTGCGGGTGGAAACCAACAAATCATTCCCATGCGAGCACCGGTAGACGGCTATGTTTACGACCTCAACGTGGTGCTGGGTCAAACCATTGAATCCCGCTTGTTCAGTTGGATGAACATCGTAGAAGAAGAAGAGCGTTTCACAAACGTCATGGAATACAAGGCGAACGACCGAGACCAAGATGGCATCTTGGACGGCCGCAGTACCGACCCGCTCAACGCCGATACCGATTCGGACGGTCTCATTGACGGCATTGAAGTCATGGGATGGGAAATTCTTGTTGTCAACCGTGGTGTACAGCCCACATGGGTCACCTCCGACCCCGGATTGTACGACACCGATGCTGACGGACTCTCGGATTACGAAGAATTCTCTTCGACGTGTAACCTCGGTGGTTCAAACGCCTCCAACCCTGACACGGATTCAGATGGTTTGACCGATTTGGAAGAAGCCGGTGACAATTTCATGTGGGAAGGAGAAGCCTATTCAACGAGCCCGTGCATGTTTGACACCGACAACGACGGTCTCGAAGACGGCGAAGAAGTCGTTGCTGGTGCTGACAACTTCCTGACCCATGCGAACAAGTCAGACACCGACGATGACGGTCTTGTTGACGGACAAGAAGTTCTGTTCGTGCCACGACCCTTCCAAAATCCGACCAACCCACTTCTCAACGACACGGATGCTGACGGAATGTTGGACGGCTGGGAAATGCAGGTGAAATCTGCAGAGTCCAACACGAACTCCCACAGTCTTTGGGTTGCCACCTCCACTTGGGAACGCCCCGGTTGTGAGTCGACGCAAACCAGTTCTTGTACGATGCAGCCAGGTGGCTATGTTTGGCAGAACTGGTTGGGAGGATTCGCACTTGAGCCCAAATTCCAAGTCAGTGAAATGAACCTAACCGGCTTCCAAATGCCCTCAAACAGCCTTTGTGATGGTTGCAACGGACGATGGGCTCTCGACCCTTCACTGAGTTCCCTCAAGGACGATACCTTCGACATTGACAACGATACCCTTGCAAACGGCATGGAAGCTCCAGACCGATGGAATACCAACCCTGTTGACGATGATACCGATGGTGACTTGTTGCCGGACGGGTGGGAAGTTTACTATTCCCAACTCGCCTTTGAAACCGGACTTGCCGATAACGAAACCGTCGGAGTCTATGGTGCCCGTGGTGTGATGGACCCTTCCATGCCAGACAGTGATTTGGACGGTATCGAAGACGGTTATGAGGATCCTGACCGAGACGGTCTCAACCGAAGTGGTCTCATCAAGCGTTATTGCCCTGGGTACAACGACACCACCAATTCCGAGTGCAACATTGACCCCGATACGCCAGATGGCCAACGCTTCTACGATAACCTCGAGAACTACACCAATTATGAGGAGATGCAGAACGGCACCAACCCCATCACCAACGATACCGATGGTGATGATTGGAACGACGGGCCAGAAGTCTACTATCAAGACCATGACGATGACGGCATGGCTACCGGTTGGGAGTACCACTTCCAATTTGATCCATTCGACGGTGCAGACCGTATGGTGGATACAGACGGTGATGGACACGTGAACTTCTGTGAGTACAAATGGGACACAAACCCCCGAAATCCGGTGTCCTACCCCGGACAAGGTGAGTTGTGCGACCCGTTCAGTGATTGATGACGATGAATTCCACGGAACAGCCTATCAATGGCAAAACCCACCTCTTGGTGGGTCTTGTCTTGTTATGTTTCATAACATCGAACGTTCATGCAGTCCATTCAACGGATGTTGAAATCAGCAACAACATTGAATTCAATTTACCCGATGGTGCTCAATTTGATGATGTTGTCAATTTGACCGGTGTCTCGACCATCCCCCTGAAAAATGCAAGTTGGTCGATTGTAAACATCTCGGGTGTTACTCCAACAACACTTCTCAGCGGTCCATATCTCACTTCTGTTCAACCCGTTGCAGAAGATCTCTTCTCATGGTCGTTAATCGTTGATGTCTCCGATGTAGATTGTACCTGTTATGTTGAACTCAACGTCGACGAAGAGAGGGGTAAGGACGGTCACGGGTGGAAACCGCAGGGACACGACATCGCTCGTCTTGTGGTTTACCTCGGAGAAAATCATCATCGGCCGGTCTTCCCCCATGAAATCAACCACATGTCAGAGTCAATGCCCGAGAGTTTAGCAGAGGCTTCAGAACACGCCACTTTACTTTCATCGGAGTTCAACATCAGTTATCCAATCGTCACTGCTCCAAACAGCGGTTCCATTGTCAGTGTGCATGCGATGGTTTGCCCAGCACCCTACGGCGTATGCACCACGACACCTCTCGAAGTTGACATACCGTTCACTGTTTCAGACCATGAACTCCTTCTTGCCGTTGACCCGGCGTTGATTCAATTGGAAGAGGGTATATGGCAGTTTGATTTCACAGCGAAGGATGCTCTCCTTCGTACAACGCACTCAACTCGTGCCATTTTCCTTCATGATACACAAGCCCCTTTGATTTCATTGACGCTTGATTCCATTGTGAATGAGAGTGAACCTGTTCACGTTTATGCCAGCCTAGACGACGGGTATGTTGGTGCCAAATACTCCATGACATGGTCCCTTGAGTACGAAAATGAACAGCGTCGAGCTCCTCTTTCTCATGAAGTGGTGAGTGAAGACCACTTGTTGCTGAATCTTACGGAGCAAGGAGCCTACACCATTCATCTCTCTGTGCGAGACCTGGCTGGACATCTTGAAACAGCCTCGGCAGATTTCACTGTGCTGAATCTTCGACCCACGGCTCGCATCACCATCGAGGGTATGGTGTTGAGCGATAACGGGCGTTTTTCGGTAGATTTGCAAGAAGAATGGGAATTAAACGCAAGTGAGAGTTTTGACAATGAGGTTGTGGACTACCTTTGGGTCATCAACGACGACCGATCAGTCCGGGGAACACCGACCTTGGATTCAACCCAGTTATCTGAAGTGGGACTTCATCAAGTCGAATTGATCGTCTTTGATGATGATGGAGCTACCCATTCAACGGTTGTTGAAATTGAAATTCTCGGCAAAGAATCTACTGAATCTCAACGAGGTCCTCTCTTGGCTCTGCTTGCTTTGGTGGCCATCGCAGCGCTTGTTCTGGTCCTGCGAATCAAGGAGCCATCGTCTCCGGACCTCCCAAAATGGAATACTTCGGAATCCCTCGGTGAACGAGGTACTGGCTCAACAAGCCCCCGTTCTGATGCAACGGTTGAAGAAGACGAACCCCGAGGATGAATCATGTTCGCAGAGGCCGTTGAGAGGTTGCCATCTCGTCCAGCACAAACGACCAAGGAAGAATTCCGAGACCGTCAAGGACGTTTGACCTCTCAGTTTCGACATGATGATCTCCTGATCATCGCATCACCGCCCTTCGCCGTTCGTTCCAACGATGTTGGATATCGCTATCGGACGTCAAGTGACCTGTTGTACCTGACCGGATGGATTGAACCTGAGTCCGTATTTGTTATTCGACACGATGGAAAGGCGTGGATATCTTCCCTCTTTGTACAGCCTCAAGACACCTTGAAGGAAATTTGGGAAGGCCGTCGCCCTGGTGTAAAGGGGGCGGTTTCAGATTATGCTGTTGATGAAGCGTACAACAACGATGAACTCGATGAAAAATTGGAGGAATGGTTGACCGATGCGCACCGTGTCTTCCACCGTAGCGGCGTTCATGCAGGCCTTGACCGGTTGGTCGAATCTTCGGTGCAACGTCGAGACCGAGCGCGTCAACATTTTGGCACAGGGCCGGTGGCCATCCAAGATCCATCGGGTTTGTTGGCTGAATTGCGCCTACGAAAGTCCTCTTCAGAAATTGAGCAAATGGTCTTCGCCAGCAAAGTTGCCGCCATCGCTCATGAGCTTGCGATGAGGCACAGCAGGGAAGGGGTAACGGAATACCAATTGCAATCGGTCATCGAGGGTTTCTTCTCGTATGCGGGTGCCTCTGGATGGTCGTATCCGTCAATCGTTGGATGCGGAGAAAACGCCACGATTCTCCATTATACGACCAATCAAGACGTATGCGGTTCTGACGAGGTCATTCTTATTGACGCAGGAGCAGAATTCCGAGGTTATGCAAGTGACATCACACGTTCATGGCCGATTTCTGGTGTGTTCTCTGATGCCCAACGGGAAATCTATCAGGTCGTTCTTGACGCCCAAATCGCAGCCATTGAAGCATGCCGAGTTGGCATGCCCTACACTGCCCCACACGACGCAGCTCGCAAAGTCCTCGCAGAGGGCCTCATCGCCTTGGGCGTCATCTCGCAGTCCTTAGACGAAGCCCTCGATATGGAAACAGGGGAATTGAAGCAATGGTACATGCACAACACAAGCCACTGGATTGGACTTGATGTTCACGATGCTGGAGTTTACAAGCCAGGGGGAGAGCCTCGGTTGCTTGAACCAGGCATGTGCCTCACTGTAGAACCCGGTTTGTACTTTGGTGCATGGAGACCTGATGTGGATTGTCCAGAACGCTATGCCAACATCGGTATCCGTATCGAGGATGATGTTCTCATCACGCCGGAAGGCCCCGTTGTGTTGACGGATGATTGCCCGAAGACGATTGAAGACATTGAACGGATTGTTGGTCAAGGCCTCAATTGAGGTGTTCACGTGGATTGGAAGGACATACTTGAGCGACAGGCCTCTTGGTCGAGGGAGACGGGAGCGTCTCTCCGATTGACCTCAGAAGAGGCCGTTCTTCTCTACGATGATGCTCCACTTCACGAATTGATGCAGGCCGCACATCAACGCCGGATGGCCATGCATCCAGACGGCAAGGTGACCTATCTGGTCGATCGTAACATCAACTACACCAATGTCTGCACCATCAACTGTCAATTTTGTTCGTTTTACAGGCCTCCAGGTCATGATGAAACCTATACACAAACCTACGAGGAAATCTCAGCTCGTGTGCGCGAGTTGGAAGCCATCGGAGGTTCACGTATTCTCATGCAAGGTGGGGTGAATCCCAGTTTGCCGTTTTCATGGTACACCGACCTCCTCACCCACCTGCGGAAGGAACATCCGACCATTGACCTTGATTGCTTTAGTCCGATTGAAATCGAAGGTCTTGCAGAAGTATGCGGTATGAGCACTCACGATGTTCTGGTCGAACTCAAGCAGGCTGGCATGCATGGCTTACCCGGAGGGGGTGCGGAGATGCTGGTCGAAGAAGTTCGGAAGGATGTTTCCCCCAAAAAAGGCGCACCTGCGAATTGGTTGCGCGTTATGGGTGAAGCCCAATCAATGGGTTTGACGACGAGCGCGACCAACGTCATTGGATTTGGTGAGGGTTCCAAAGAGCGTGTTGAACATATGCTTCGAATTCGAGAATTGCAAGAGCGTTCAACACTCGAACACGGCCACGGTTTTACCTCCTTCATCGCATGGCCTGTTCAACTTGAAGTGAATTCCTTTGGTCGCCGAAACCGTGGGCAAAACAAACATGTTCTCGGTGCAGGTTCCTCTGAATACCTTCGACATGTGGCTGTTTCAAGGCTTTTCCTTGACAATGTAGAGCATATTCAAGCCTCCTGGCCAACCATGGGCATTCACGTTGCTCAGATGGCCTTGCTGGCAGGTGCTGATGATGCAGGTTCGACCATGATGGAGGAAAACGTCGTCTCAGCTTCGGGAACAAGTAAATTGGATGCAACCGAACACGAGTTGCAATCTTCAATTCTCCGTGCTGGATTTACACCTCAACGCCGTGATAGCGATTACCTTCATCTGGATACAAAGGTCGTGGCCAAGGCCAGTTCGGCGTTGGCTTCTCCACCGCCCTCGTTCACGTCGTAGGTCCATAGAAGACGATCCACACCACGGCCCGTATGTTCCGCCCTCCGTTGCCAATACCGTCTGAAGGAACGTATTCTCCGCCGTTGTAATACCCTCGATATACGAGATGGTTGGTGTTGTTTGCACCGTGATCAACCCAATCGGTGATGTTGTAAGTCCACTGTTTGACATCTTGACCAGCACACCAGCCTGCACGACCAAACGGCCAAGAACCAAATTGATTCGCCACAACACCGTTGTTGATTTCGTTTTCACATCCCTCGTTGTTGTAAACGATGGGGTGCCACTCGTAGGTTTGGTGTTCGCCCATGGTGTAGTAATGTTGGTGGTCGCAGAATTCCGCGCAATTGGCCGAATCTTTGTTGAAACCATGCCCGGTGATGGTGGCCACTATTTCGACACTTGTCGCATAGGACGGCACGCTGAAGTTCAACTGGCGGAGATAACGCGATTCGTTGTTATAGGTGCCATCAAATTGCCCTCCGCTGAAGGCGTACGTACCGTTTACTGCTCGTGTGCCACTTCCCCAATTGCTGAAGAGGAAAGTGACGGTCAAATCGCCTTTGTTGGCGCCTGCATACTTGAATCGACGGTCCTCGCCGTCGTTTAGCATGAACAAATATGGAGAAATATCGGTCAGCCACATGCCTTCACGGCCGTAGGTTGTGATCCAGCGAACCGACTCGGTGTTGCAAACAGAATCGTTGTCCCTGTCGCATATGAACATGTATGCCAGGTAGTCCCATTCATGGCATCCACCGTAAGAACCGTCGGATTTTTGGTACCGATTCGTACGTTCAAAGCATGCATGTTCGTGATAGACTTCGAGGGTATCGTAACTCGTCAAGTCATTGGGCAGGTCAAAGGTCGCATTGGCGAAAGAGGAGTAACCGGATTGCCATCCGCCTGCATGACGCTGGAAATCCATGATTTGAACGGCGTGAACGGCCGGGTCTTGTTCTCTGATTTTTGTTGGAAATTCAGCCACCCATTGATTGGGTTCAAACGAGAGGTGGTAGGGGTCGTTTGACTGGGTTGTCCAGGCATAAAGCGAGCCGGTTTCTCGAGAGAGTTGGAAGCGGTCAATGCCCATGAAGAATGGATTGTTGAATGAACTGATCATCGAACCGATGCCGCCTCCGAGGTTACTTGCATCAACATCAATGTAGTGGATGCGGTCGTTCCAATGGGCTTCCTCGCTGTTCGAAAGTCTGGCCTGAACGGTGTTGCGTTGCTGAATCATATCGTTGTGGTAGCTGTTGTCGAAGGAACCGTAGAAGAGGTGGGTGTTGAGGGGTAAATTTCGAATGAATGTTCCGGGGTTCTGGCCCCATGTTGCAGCGTTGCTGTTTCCATTTGAATCGGTGTACTTGAACATGAAAAAGTAAACGTCATGACCGGTCCACCGGTCATTGAAATTGAAAGTTCCGTTCAAGGTCGGGAATGTGAATTGGGGAACCACCTGCATGGGTCCGTTGAGGCTGCTCGCATCGGTCCAATCAACGGGCAATTGCACCACGGCACAACCGTTCACATCGACGCTCCATCGTTCCGGCGATGAGGCACATTCATCCACGTTTGCAAAGACGCCATCACCGTCAATATCAGCGCAACCCACGCCGTTAACCGTCAATCCAGCAGGTGTGCCTTCACATTCGTCAAGCAGGTCGTTCACACCGTCTGTATCCGTGTCTCGTTCAATGGCAGCGCATCCAAACTCGTTGACATCCGTGGCGTTAATCGGCGTCTTTGGACACCGGTCAAGTTCGTCCCCGGTACCGTTGACGTCGTTGACGCCGTCGTTATCGTCGTCGTCGTCCTCTGTCGCATCTTGGCAACCATCGTTGTCCCAATCCGATGTGTTATCTGAATTCCAGTTGATCACACCTTTAGCACACCAATCAACATCATCGTTGTGGTCATCGTTGTCGTCGTTGTCATCCTCGTCGAGGTCTGAACAACCATCAACATCCCAATCGCTGTACCTGTTCGAAGCCCACCCTTTGCGGCCCACTGGACACAAATCGTCCACATCATTGACCCCGTCATTGTCATCGTCCAAATCTTCGTTCGCATCATGACAACCATCGTAATCGTAGTCGGCAGAGGGTGTACTGACCCAACCGTATGATTCGGCACAAAGGTCGTAGGTGTCTGGGATTCCATCGTTATCGTCGTCATCGTCTTCATCGATGTCTCTGCATCCATCATGGTCGCCATCGGTAGCCTCCGTGGATTGCCAACCTTCATCGGCGCCAATTCCTGAAGGGCAACGGTCGTATACATCCTGAATACGGTCGCCGTCCTCATCATCTCCTGCGCCTTCAATGATCACTTGAGTCGTGGCCGTATCGCTTGAAACGCTGTATCGGCCACAGTTGGCCACGGTGGTGATGGTGTGGGAACTCGTGGCTTCGGTGAAGTCCATCAAGCGTTTCCAACCACCTTCTTCGTTCAGAGCAACGGTGCCGTCGTTTCCATCCGTGATGCTGTAGGACACGGAGCATGAATCAACGTAAAGATGACTGACGGTTCCTTCAAACCAAACCACATTAGGTTGCTCTAAAACCAAACGATTTGGAACCGTAAGAATTGGGGCAGGCTCAGCGGGTGGCTCGATATTAAGGGTCAAAACCAACGGGTTGAGGCTGGGAACCAATTCGGTTTCTCCAGTGTTCTGAATGGCGATTGAAACGATGTGTTCACCCGTCGTAATGGGTGTGAATTTGAGTTGGAAACCGCTTTCGATTTCAGACCACTGGACGGGGATTAATGGAGAAAAATTTGGTTGCAGAACGGAGGTGTCTGCCCTCCATTCCCCTTCACCCTCTTGGCTAACAGCCACGAGGTACGTGAGTTCGTCGCCGAGCTGCCCTTCCGTAGGCGCCAAGATCCAGGTCGGTTCAAGGGAGTAGGTTGCGGGCGTTGGTTCTACCATTTCAGGTGCAGGCTCGGTAGCGCCAAGGCATCCCGCGAAGGTCATGATGGTGACCAAGAAGAGAGCGGACCATCGACGGACATCCATGCAACTCCCTTGACTGGGCTGTCCTTCAATGTGTTGATTATGTCATGTCAAGTTCTGAACGACCGTCGTGGAGTGGGAGATTTGTGAGCGCCACATCTTGTGTTGAATGAGCCACTTTGAGGGGTTGCACCCACAAGAGTGCTCCGCCACGTTTTCGGTCTATTCTCAAAATGCATTCCCAATGGATGCGAAGCAGGTCCGTATTCACAGACCCCGGCCAAACCGGTTCAGGCGGCTGGAGGCAGACCGATTGCCCGTCATTCCACCGTTGAGGTTCACCTTGCATCATGATTCGCATGGGCCGGAGGTAGAGCCCTCCCCTGACCTCTTTCAATTCCATCGGCGCATCTTCACCACCCGCCGTTCCATCGTCCAATCCCACTTCCCAGTGGTGTGGAAGTTCTGTTGAGAGCCCGGGTGGTGGTTGGCGGTTGGGTTCTCTATCGAGGGTCTCAAGGAGAACTTCTCTGGATGGTGGCAATACGCCGACCCGTAAAATCGCATCCACATGATTCCAACTCTCATCCCATTGAGGAAACGAGACCATCAACTCAAGGGGTTCGTCTGCGATGCTTGGCTTTGAGAATTCAACGGTGGGTGAGAACGTATTTTCCTTCAAAAATTGCTTCTGCCGTCGTAATTCCACCAGGTTGGCAGCGGCTCTCATGAAAAGTGGAGCGAACAACAAAGGCACCACAAAAACCGCAAGGGCCGGGTAATCCAGCAACCCCCAACGAACGGTTTCTAAACCGTAGACCGGGAGATTGAAGAATAACAAAACCGGTGAAATGAAGAGATAGAACAGGCAAACGAGGAGAACGATGACCACGCCGTTGATGAAGGAGCGGAGAATGTTGTGAATCGGGTTTGGAATGAGATACCACCCACGACGTTGCCGCTCGATAAGGCGGACGTATGGCTTGTCTTCGAGCGAAGGTTCGGTGATGACTTTGTTGAGTTCCTCTCCATCGAAGATGAACTTCCGCTCCATTAGCCATTGCTCCTCATTACCAATACGAAATTCGGGTTCATGGTTTTCAAGTGCTTTTTTGGCATCGTCTACATTGGCAAAATCGCCCAATGTATAGCGGCGGGTGGCGATGGGTAAGGCTCCAGCTTCCCACCGTGACGCCTCAAAAGGAGGGTAGCGGACACGGTGCTGTTCGTAGAGCGGTTTCACACAACCACCTCAAGATAACAACAGACGGACACCTGCCTTGAGGGCAAGCGGGCGAAACGCTGGGACTTGCTTCAACAAAGCCATGCCCAGAGGGACGGGTTTTTCGATATCACCAATGGCGTTGATCAAGGTGAGCGTGTCGGGGTGAGCGAAATTGATGAAATGCTTGTCTAGAACCGCATCCGAACAATCACTCACCAATAAATTCCGCAAGGTACGGGCCCGATCTTGTTCTTTTTTCATGGCGTTCCAGGGCTGTTTGGTGATGGCTTTGAGTTTCGTCTCATCCAGTTGATTGGCTCGAATGGCCTCTACTAAGGGTGAGAGAACGCATTGAATTTGGTGAAATCCAGGACCAAGACCGCCGCCAGTCGTCGGTTTGGCCATACCTGCAGCGTCACCCAACAACATCACTCTGTTCTTCACGGTTTTCTTGACCATCCCGGAGGGAACGGGTCCGCAATACCTCGCAATTTCTGAGGTCCCTGCAAATCGCTCTTTCCATAGGGGGTGGTCCATCAAATCCTGATAGCATGATTCGATGCTTCGCCCATCAAGTCGGTCGGCGGTTGACCACAAGCCGATTCGGTGAGTGCCAAAGCCTGAAGGGATGACCCATGCGAAAAATCCCGGTGCGATACTGGAGCCGCTGTACATCTCCAGCCACCGGTCCCTTCCTTCATACCCTACCACCTCTGTTTGGAATCCGATCATCAATTCTTTTGGTCTTCCCATCTTGAAGGTGCGACGTGTCCAACTGTGCGCTCCGTCTGCTCCAATCAGCAGTTTGCAACGGAGGTTTCGTTCTTCTCCGCTCTTTCGAACAACGACCTCAACCCCTTCCTGGTCGGTCTGTGCACTGACGGGCACGCTGTCCAACCAAAGTGAAGCCCCTGCCTCCATACCTTGCTGGACGACAAATTGGTCAAATCGCTTCCTGCAAACGACATAGGTTCGTAATTGACCCTCGGTACCCACCGGAACCAACGTGCCACTTGGGCCGTGAATCAATGCTCCATCCACCTCTTGAAGAACGGTATCATGCCCACCTACGGCGTCCATGGCCGAGGGAGTAACCAACCCTGCACACTGGAACGGCCGGCCAATTTCCTTGTGTTCCTCCAACATCAGAACCTTCAACCCCTCTTGGCTGAGGAGCGTGGCAGCCCGGCCACCAACGGGCCCTGCGCCGACGATGATGACATCGTAGTCGTGGTGGTCCATGCTTTTGCCTGTGAAAGGTATTGTTTCAACCTTCCTTTGACCGAAGTCCTGTGGTCAACGTTTAGCAAATTTATAGCCGATGGATTGGTTCTTTTTCAGGTAGAGTTGGGCTGAGAACGGATTGTTGGTTTTCTTTGAGACAAAATCATCAAACGGTCCGATTGAACCGGTTTCAATCAGGGTTTTCGCTTCTTCTCGTGTGATGTCTCGTTTGGAAATGCAACGTTCGATGTGAATCTTGCAGTTCGTTGAAGAATCTTCAGCCGTGTAGTGGGTTTCGGTTTCGATGATATTGGCTTTGGTCTTTGGACACACGGCCACCACGCCTGGAACCACAGGGAATTTTTTGGCATCAGCCGCCGCTGCACGAGGTGGGAAATCGAAAGAGACCCTGTTTTTGTCCAACATCAAGAACGCACTGAACGGGCGGTTTCTTCGGGAGGTGAAATCCTCCAAAAGTTTGGACTTCCCTTCGGTGAAAATGGGTTTGGCTTCTTCGGGTGTAATGGGTCGCTTGCACATCACGTTCTGCATGCCTCTAAATTTACAATCGGGATTGTCGCAGTTGTAGGCTGATGTCGTAATCCGAATAGAACCGTGTTCACATACCGGGCAGGCGCACAGCCGTTCGTCATCTTCAGTCGCACCGCCGCCTGCACCGCCTTTGGTGGCGACTTTTCCATCCTTGGCCAAAACGATCGAGGTGTCATAACCTTCTCCGGCTTGGGAAAAGAATCCGTGAAGGTCATCAAGTGAACCGTTCTGAAGCAGCCTAGCCGCCGTCGTTCGGTCGAACCAACGTCCGGAGGTGTCTTTCCAAAACACGAAGGCACATCCTTTGTCTCGCCCTTCATTGTGCTCACATTGGTAGGCCAAGGTGTTTTCTTTCACTTCCCCGCCACAGGCAGGACACGAACCGAGACTTGGTTCCTCAAGGTAGAGTGTATTTCGATCGTGGTCTCGAATACGCTCGACCATGGACTGGGTTTGTTGGATGATTTTTGTCATGTAGACCTCCATCGGCTCTTCTCCCCGCTGCACTGCTAGGAGGGAGGCTTCCATATCACCCGTGAGTTCAGGAGAGGTGATCCATTCAACCGGTATTCTCCGGAGGACATCGATCATTCGAATACCGTGGGCTGAGGCACTGATGGTTCCATTTCTCGAACGGCGAATGTAATTCCTGCCCAGGAGTTTTTCAATGGTATCTGCTCGTGTGGCAGGCGTTCCAAGCCCCTTCTCTTTCATCGCTTCAGCGAGTTCGTCGTCCTCAATGTGCTTTCCAGCATGCTCCATCAACTGCAGGAGGCTGGCTTCTTTGAGTCGGTTTTTGGGTTTACTTTTCTCTTCTGAGAATTCGTGGGATGTCAAGGTTGCATCGCAAGGATTGGATGGCAGTTGACCCCAACCCTCCGGAACTTTGTCTTTCTTAGGAACGACGGCTCGCCATCCGGCCGTCGCCAATTGCTCCACTTCTTTGATGAATTGATGCCCAGACTTTGTGGTGATTCGCTTGGTGACCGTCCACTCAGCCACGGGGTGCCATGAGGCAAGGAAGTTCCGTACGATCATGTCGTACAGTTTGGCATGATCTCCTCCAAAATTTGACGGTGGTGTTTGTCCTGTTGGTACAATGGCGTAGTGGTCCGATACTTTGGAGCTGTTGAAATTCCGCTTGGCGTTGGCTAAGCCATTGGCCTGAAGTCGCTTCACATGCTCAGTGAAATCTGATTGTTGGCGAAGATTGTCCAGTGTTTTTGCAACGGTTTCATGCATGTCCTCTGGTAGATATTTCGAGTCAGTTCGAGGGTAGGTCGTCAACTTGAATTTATCATAGAGGTCTTGAGCAACACCCAACGTTCGCTTCGCTGACCATGACCACAAACTGTTGGCCCTTTTCTGGAGGGTGGTCAAATCAAAATTGAGGGGTGGTTGTTCTTTTTTCGTACGCTCACTTTCTTGAGCAGAGAAATCCCCTGATTCAGCCAAAATGGCTTCAATGGCCTCTTTTTCACTCTTCTCAATGATGCGGTGGGCTTTGAATTCCGGTCGTTCTGGGTCATCTTTGTGGCCGGTTCTTTCCCAACGAGCGGTCCATGTGGCCTCTCCTGCTGAGAAGGTGGCGTTGAGTTGCCAATAGGGAACAGGAACATGGGACAAGACTTCGAGTTCATGGTCAACCACAAGCGCAAGTGTGGCGGTTTGTACCCTTCCAAGAGAGTTGGCAGAACGGTCTCTGTTTTGCGGCAGTCGGGTGGCCACGCGAGAACCGTTCATACCGATGATCCAATCGGCTCTTGAGCGAGAGTAAGCGGCATCGCTGAGGGCTTGGTAGGTCTCACCTGATTCACGTTGTTCAAAGGCGGTAAGCATGGCATCGTAGGTCATTGATTGCATCCACATACGTGAAGTTGGGGTCTTGACTTTTGAATGCTCCAAAATGGTGCGGAAGATGAGTTCTCCCTCCCGTGCAGCGTCGCAAGCGTTGACAATTTCCGTGACCGATTTGTCCTTGATCAATTTCATGATGGCGGAGAGCTGCTTTTTCGCTCGGCCCCCTTTGGGTTTGTATTGAAAGGCCTCCGGAATGTAGGGGAGGCGGTCGATGGTGTTTCTCCAGTTCTTGAACGCCTCGTCATAATCGTCCATGTACTTTAGTTCAAGCAAATGACCAATGGCCCATGTGATGATGATGTCATCGCTGTGCCAGTGTGTTTCGTTTTTTTTCCCAACACCCAGGACGTTGGCAAGGTCCTCGGCAACACTGGGTTTCTCAGCAATGATGACGATGGACATATGATGAAAGCGCACCGACGACCATACTTGAACCCTCCTTTGGGCCTTGGATGCCTTCATGTACATGCATGAAATGTATCATTTCATGGTCAGGAATTTGAGAATTCTACCATGTTTTTCCGGCTGGCAAGTTCATCCCATGCCCCTTCTGTATGCGGTCCGCCGCATCCAAGGCAGCCCGGGTAACCGGCGTCCAAGAGATCGGTAGCGACGCTGTAAATTGAAGCCCATCCCGTCTCGGGTTCCATGGGAAGCCAAACGACTTCCGAAGGAGGTTCGTCTTCACCGCATTTTCCCAACATGGCGTCTTCGCCCTTCCTATGAAGCGTGATGCTGTTTTCATCTCCTTTCTTGAATGCTGGAAAACTGATTCTGGAAGGCTGAACATCGCTGAGTCGTATGTTCATTTGATGAACCTCGGATTCCAACCAAGAAGGTCCATGGATGATTAGGTCCTCAGTCCGTAACATCGAACGTGCCAACTCTCGAACCGCAGGCCAACGCGGGTCTGTGATTCGCATGATTCCTGCGAGTTGGGGGCAAGTCTTGAAGGATGGCGTGTGAAACCATGCCACCATGGGCGCAGGTTATCGGTGGTTTGGGCGACCTCTCCTCCGTTTTCAGGATTCTGAAAAGGCGCATGGTCGTTCACTTTCCTTGCTTCGTCTCTTTTCCTCAAATCCATTCACGCGACCTCTCCTGAAACTACTGTACAAACCAAAACGAAGCCTGCCAGTGGAGTTGTTTGGTCGGACATACGCTCATCCATTTGGCTTGGCAGCGGGCATGGATAAGAATGCCAAAGCCCTTCTTGGATGGGAGGCCACCGGACTCGCCTTTGTTGAAATTGGAGGCATCACCATGCTGGAGCAAACGGGTAACCCAAAACCACGAATGTTTCGAGCGCCGCACGCCAAAGCCCTCGTCAACCGGATGGGTTTCAACAACAACGGGAGTGAAAAAATTCAGGCCACTTTGGAGAAACACTTCTCAAAACACGGCCGACCGGGTGTTCCTCTTTGGGTCAACCTCGGCAAATCCAAGATCACGCCCCTCGATGAGGCGCCGATGGATTATGCCACCACCATGGAGCGATTGTGGTCCTATGGTGATGTGTTCGTCATCAACGTTTCATCGCCCAATACACCCAATCTAAGAGAACTTCAGGGAGATGAAGGGCTGAAAAGCATCCTTGTGGCTTGTCATGAGGTCAACAACCGATGTTCTTCACAGGCCGACCTTGGGAAGAAACCCATTCTGGTGAAGGTGGCACCCGACATGACCTCAGAACAGTTGATTCACATTGCCCAAACGGCAAAATCCAACGGTGCTGACGGTATTGTCGTTTCCAACACCACCGTTGAACGCCCTGAAAGTGGGCATCACCGAGACCAGGCCGTCTTTTCTCAGCAAGGGGGCATGAGCGGTCAACCGCTCAAAGAGCGCTCTACCGACATGATTCGTACGGTTCGAAAAGCCACCGGCGAGGATTGGCCCATCATCGGTGTAGGTGGCATCGCGTCCGCCGATGATGCATGGGAAAAATTGGCAGCCGGCGCCACCCTTTTGCAAGCCTACAGTGGATTTGTTTTTGAGGGGCCAGCGCTGACAAAAAGCATCGTCAATGGCCTGCATAAGCGTCTTCAAGCCTCTCCCCATACCTCATTGATTGACCTTATTGGTTCGTCATCCGAATGAAAGAGGATTGTTAAGGGTGCATGGGTTGGAAACATCGTGTGGGCAAGACGTACTCGGATTCTCGCCATTGGGGCCGTTTTGACCATCGGCCTTTTGGCGACCGTGTTGCTTCAGTCCCCCGCACCAACGCAAACCGTGGATGAACTGATGGCGTCTCCCTCTGAACATCTTGACCAAGAGGTAGCGGTTCGGGGTGAAGTCCAAGACGGTTCCATTGACAACAGTACCATGACGTTCGTTCTGGAGGGGTCATCTTCCACACTGACCATCCGATTCACCGACGCCATGGTCTCCAACGGGTTGGATGATAATCGTACGGTGTATGCGGAGGGTATTCTTCTCTATGAGGACGGAGAGTACATCTTCGAAGCCAATGTCATCAAGACGTCCTGCCCTTCCAAGTACGAAGAAGCGGCCGAAGATGAGGAATGACCCACTGCGTTGGCTTCATATAGGCTGAGCGTCGGCCTCATGATGGGATAGGTGGGGAGCTCGGCGTACCCTGTATCACAAATCGTCGTTATGGTGGACCGAACGCCTTGGGGCGGCGAAAGCGGTCGCGTGGTTCCCGTAGGCGGACGTTGATGTCTCGCCCCCACATGACTCGGGTGTCATGAACCGTTTCCGGAAGGGAACGGGAAATGGATAACCGGGGGACTAGGTCAGGCCGGGAACGGAGCAGCCCTACCTGGGGCCATGGGTGCTGTGGGGATCCGGGATGGAGGAAGCATGCGGACTTGGCCGGGCGAAGCGCACGTCCACCCTTGGCTCTCCCACCTCAAATGTCGAAGACGACGTCTGCGTACCAGCCAGGACCTTCAAAATCGGGGACATCGTCCCAACGGCTGGGGATGATTTCACCTTCTTTCACTTCAGCCATCTCAAACTGGTGGGTCGTCACGGCCTTGATTTCGATTTCCCGTTCAACCAAATCAGCGTCCACCCAAGTGGCTTGAGCCACGGCAACCAAACCCTGTTCATCGTTTTCGATTTTGACCATGGCATCGACATACCACTGGTTTTTGACCTCTGCACGATAGAGGATTTCATCCAACCAGGCAAGGTAGAGGAAGTGTTCGTCCTTTGGATTATGTTCGGAACGAACTCGCCATTCGCCGGTTCGTCGGACATGCTCGTTGAGGTCACGGGCTGATTCCTCGCTCATCAGGTACATTTGGACGCCGTGGCCAGCCTCGGTTAACAAGGACGGGAAATCTTTGGCAAACACCCGCATGCCAATGTCGGCGGTGGTGGGCCATAACCAAGCACTCATGGGTTCACCTTAGCGCTTTGACACCTGCAGGTTCCATACATGTTCACCAACACGATGAATCAAATCGTCACGACTCAGTACAAAGGAATCGGTGCGTTCAGCTCCAAGGATACATTCGCATGCTGCGTTGGCAAGGAGGGCTGTTGAATGCACGTCAAGACCACGCGAAAGGGAAAATGCAATGGCGACGGCCGCCGCATCGATCAGCCCAATCATCTGTCGCAAGTCCACCAAACCACAAGGTGCATGGACGGTTTCTTCATTGGATGAATAAATGGTGACTCCTGCTTCACCGGACAGCACGACAAGGTGGTTCCAGTTGTACTGCACGAGCAATTTTTCAGCGGCTTCGGCTCCCGTGCTGGCGCCCAATCGTCGTCGCATCAATTCCAATCCTTGGGATTGGAACAATATCCAATCCACCCCTTCTGTTCGGTGCAGTCCGGTCAGTTTCGGGTCAGCGATGACGGGGATCTTGTGTTTCTTCGCGGCAGCGAACAACCGTTCTGAACCCTTGTCCGTGATCACGCCTTGTCCGTAGTCAGAAGCAATGAGTGCAGCGGCGCCCTCCAAATCCTGAATCGCCTGTTCGTAGAGGGATTCCGATGCCTCGAGCGGCACCGGGTTGTCTTCTTCAATGTCCCAGCGAAGCAGGAGTTGTTCGTCTCGAATCAGGCTCTCTCGTGAGGCCAGCATACGGGTTTTCACCGTGGTTATTCGGTCCTCGACGATGGCGATGCCGTGGGTTGTGACCCCTTCTCCCTCCAGGGATTCAATGATACTCAATCCTGCGACGTCATCCCCGACGACGCCAAACAGGTGGCTGTTAAGTCCCATTGAGCGGAGCCCTCGAGCGACGTGAGCGGCAGCGCCCACATCTTCTTCCCTCGAGGTTTCTCTTAAGACGGGAACAGGGGCTCTCGAATTCAAGTTGTTGGCATATCCGTGGATGTAGCAATCCATCATGACGTCTCCAATCAACACGATTTTTGAGGATTCATTTGACCTGAGGTGTCGCTTCAGCTCAGAAAGTGTATCGTGCAACATTGCTTCTTCGTCGGTCATTCCCATGGGCTCACCTCTGTTCTGTATTCTTCAAATCGTTCATGATTTGTTCGTGTTCGGCTTCGGAAATACCCAAAGTTCCACGAAGTGTTCGTAGAATTGCGTGTTCGTCCACCGTAATGATTTGATCCTGCATGGCCGTTCGTACGGCTGCAGCGTAGGTGTGGTATTGTTCGGAGACCACCGGGCTATTACGGGCTTTCTCCAAGAGCGAATTGTGGGTGAATTGGTCAATGCCGAAATGGATTCGAAACGTATTCAACAAATCGATTTCTTCCTGAACGATTTCTCCATCGTCGAGGGCTTGGAGAATCATATCGTAATACACCTCTTCTGGAGGTGGAATCTTGAGAGATTTCCTGGCTTCATTCGACAACCTGCGAACTCGCTCAGGGTGCATGCCAAGGAATTCCACCACTTCACTGAGCAAGGATTGTTCATCTTTGGTGATTTTTCCATCTTCCCACGCACGAGCAAACATGCGTTGCACAAGTTTCTCTCCGTATTGTGCATCAATGGAGGCCATACCTTCCGGATTCGAAACGGGTGAGACCAAAGCAGCATCGTGATAGTTCATGCCTTCGTCAAGATGGGTGAGGAGTTCGAGCACGGGCTGAGGCGACGTCCAAAGGTTTCGAAGGGTAACCGACGAATCGTTGTGGTTCACCTGTTCTGCGAGGATGCGGTCTCGTAGCGATTCAGCCGTCTCTCGTCCAGTTTCGGTCAGCGTGTATACGCGTTTCCGTTGTTTTCCTCCGGGGATGTGTCGTTGTGCGACATTGAGCAATCCATTGGACTCCATTCGCTTGAGCGTCCGAGGTATGTGTTTGCGCTGAACATGGACCGCTGCGGAGATGCCTGCCTGCGTCAAGATCGCTGGAGCTTCCCATCCACCACTGGGCAATTGCTGGTTGAGAAGATGCAAAAGCGTCCGCTCCTCGGTGGTGAGGGTGCCCAAATAGCCATCCACCATGTTGGCTTCCTTGGGGAGGTAGCACATAGGACAATCGGTTTCAAGCGACGGTATCAAAAGCGCAGGATGAGTGGAGAAATCATGGCAGGTCGGGAGCGAAAATACACGCCTCGTGCTCGAACCTCACGTCCCATCGGTGAGTCCCGGACCTTGAATGCGCCTCCGGGCCAACCACTTGAGCCGCCAACCCAAAAAGACGGGTTGTGGTTTATTGCAGAACCACTCGCTCATCGTTTGCATGAAAAAAGTGCACTTGGACAACGCGTCAAAGGTGGAATTCTCCTCACTCCCGAGGAGGTCATGTTTTGTCATTGGTACCGCCATGTCCCGCTGCCTGGGGGTCCTGTTTGGTTTGAGAACCAATTGACAGAAAACGAGAACGTTGCCAAACGGATCATTGCACTCGATGTACTGCGAAATGGAGGTGAACGGGTTGTTCCCGTGGTCCATCTTCAGGGACGTTTCCCGTCCTTGCCTGAGAGGACATGGGCGATTCGATGGGAGCGCCACGAGGCATGGTCATCACATGCGGGTTTTAGCCAAGTTCGATTACAACGAACCCACGACCACCTCGATTGGCATGAACTGGACCAATGGGTAGAGGATGTTCTGGCGTGTGGACACGTCGCTGAATTGTGCGTGATTGACGAAGAATTTGACACCACCATCTACCATCTGTCGAAAACCAAACCCCATGGCTCACATGACTTGAAGGAGAATTTGAGTCTCGAATTGCACGACGCATTGATGGCATCATGTCTTCATGCCACGCCGGTGGAAGGTGGATTTTTCGTCGCTCATGAAGGTCCTTGGCCACTCCCTGCACTTGGCCTCCCTCATTTCTCAGGCCGCTACCTTCGAGGGGAAGAATTCAGAGCACTCACAGGAAATGTACAACCAGAAGACGCCCTGTATGCTGAACTCCTATCCGCAGGTCTCTTGCTCCGTCCTGGATTCAAGTATGGCTGTCGTTGGCGAGCCTACGAAGAGGGGATTGAGGTGGCACACGCTCCTTGGTTGGTGCAACCCCAACAGGATGCTCCGTCAAACTGGGAAGAAGTCTGTTTGGCTGTTCGATTGGCTGAAGGCGTGAACAAGCGTTGGATTTGTGCCTTGCAACACGCTGAAAATCACACATTCTTGAACATCCAACGCTCAGGATGAGTCTGATTCGTCAATGGGGCGCCCCCAGGCATCTGTTTCCATCGACGTTGCTTCTTGCTGAATTGCTTGAGGTGGCTGCTCGGCTGGTGATTCATTTTCTGATGTGGCTCGTGATGGTAGGGCAGAGGTGAGGGCAGAAATCCCGATGATGGTCAGCATCAACCCGATGATTCGTCCAGGCTCGGTCCACGCGCTCCACCACCGTTCCTCAACGCTGGTTGCCTCCAGTGTGATGTCAATGGACCAAGACATTCCTTCTTCCGTGGTCAATTCCAATGTCCCATAGACCAACATGTTCTCGGTGAGGAGACCGTTTGGTTGAATGTTCAACTGGTAGATGGAATCGTTGGTCAAAACAACGCTGCTTTCACCGGTGGCCACGCGTGAAAGTGGTCCATCTAGGACTACACTGAGTCGTTGTTCACCGTTACCGATTGAATTCAGCGGCACTTCAAGAATGGAGTTGCTTGTGGGATGAACCGTATTTTCAAACGTGGCTTCAAGAGGAATCCTGTTCATGATGGAAACCGGGTATTTGAGATCAACAGCATGGCCAGCACAGGTGATGAACCCTTCAACGGTGAGGAAGGAGTTCGGCGTCCCTTGGCGAGAAAACTCCAATCGTTGGCTGAGTTCGTCCTGCACAAGAACCACCCCTCGCCCGTCAGACGCCGTCAGATTACTGGTGCAGGTGTCCGTTTCTCCAACCAATTCAATCTCAATATGTTGATCAGAAAGCAACGTCGCCCCGTGGTCTGGTAAATCCATTTGGAACGGCGGCGTACAATCCACGGCAGAAAACGAGACCGTGAGGTTATCTTCACCCGAAACCGTAGCCGTCCAAGGAACAAGCAAGCCATCGTGTGTGCGGATTTCAACACCTTGTCCTCCAAAGGACGTGCCGTTGAGGAAGACATCGCTTTGTTCTCCTTGGTTCGCACCGCTGACCAAATCACCTTGCATGTCGGCTTCGACAACTTTCAACCAAGGTTTGTTGGGGTTGGTGTTCACTTCATTGCGCTCGAAATCACCTACGCTCAGGTCGTGATGACTCACGAGTAGACCATGGCCTGGTAGCCGACTGTCAAAGCCCGAATCTTTGCGATGTTCAATGAACACGGATTCATCGGGATTCAATGGAATTTTCAAAATTTTACCGGACTCAGTGACGCCGTCCATGAGGACGCTTGGTCCAATACAAGGTGAGGCTGCCGTGCTTGGCCATGAAAGTTCGAGGGTTTCGATTCGTTCAGGACGAATCAACTCCATATTGGCGCCCGTGGGCATGGCTGGCCAACGTCCACCGCCGTTCCAGTTGCCGCTCGCCATGATGTCCCAATCACCGGGTCCTTTCCATGATTGAAAACCAACTTGATCGTGGACAGGGTACAAATCGACGGCTCCCATTTGATGGAGCATTTCGTGGATCATGGTGCCTACGCCGCTTGAACCCGTTTGCAAGCTGGCCATGGTGTAGTGCTCGATGGCCAAGCCATCCGGTAGAGAAAGAGGGGATTCGAATTCCGTGAAGTGACTCCATATACGATTTTCAATTCCCGGATTTTCTTCCTGGCCTTTGGTGGTATGCAAGACAAGGAATCGGTCAATCAAATTGTCATCGTTGAGGTCAAACTTCGACCAGTTCACTTCATTGCGCAGATTTGAAACGGCTTCTTCTGCCAATTGTGCGGGAAGAAAAGTTCCGTCAGAACCGGTGTCTTTTCCATTTTCGTCTCGTCCGTAATCCTGCAGTGATTTCGATGCACGCACCACCTTAGGGTGAAGTGTGATGTCAAGCGTTGAAACGTTTCCAGATAACTGTTCAATGTAGGGTACAACCGCTTGTCCCAACAGGTTCTCTGCTTCGTCTGGCCCCCAGCCACTGGTGGCCTGTGATTCATCAAAGTCGACAACGACCACCAACCACCTCTCTTCGTCTTGAAGCGGAACCAACACCGTTTCTTCATCTTCTTCGACCACGAGTTGGCCGATGAGCCAGTCCTCAACGATGGCTTCGTTCAGAAAAGCCCACGATGCGGATGTCAAAAAGACAAGGGCGATGAGACCCGCCAGCATCCGCTTCATGTTTTCGTCTCCTCGCATCTGCGTTTGAACCTTGGCTGTTCATGTTGATGTTTGATTGGGTTTGTTCACAACCTAACGGTGCGGCATGAAGGGACGACAATATCTTGTGAAGCATGGTACACGCCCCAGTTCATCTCATCATTTGATAGAAAATGAACACCTCCTTGCAGCCATGCTTTTCCTTCGACCAACTCGGTCAACATTCTTTCTCGAACTGGAGGGGTAAACAGCGACGGTATCGCAGAAAAAGCACATTGGACATCCAAGCGAGGATGTGGCGAAAGGACACGACGATTTTGGATTCCCATGAGGTCCAATCCGTGAACTTGCACGTTGAGTTCCTTCATGTTTTGATGGAATAATGTTGGACATGGGCGCCCATCACAACCTGTGATGACAACATCGGTCAACCCCGATTGCAAGGCGTGTTCGAAAAGGATGGTTCTACTGGTTGGGTCCGTGCATATGCTGTTCACTTTGACGGTTGAACATCCTTCAATATGGGCATGACCGTAGTGACTGTTCGCACCTTCACAAGAACAATCCGCTAACGTGACGCGTCGTCGTCTTCCTTCTCCATCCAATCGTACGACCGCCTCGCCATGGACAGCGACGGTAGCGTGAAACCAACGGTGCCCCAGAATTTCACTGCTCGTCCAATACGTCGCGAGAAGCGGCAAGAGCATCGAGGCAGCATGCTCCGGTATACTCAAGATAAGCAGCAAGCTACCAATGCCGTAAAGTCGCAGTCGCCAGTAATCGGCCGTCTGTGCATTCAACACCCCGAACAAACCCATCATCGCAATGGCGTTCCATGTTGCGACAACAACAAAGAAGGCCCAGATGCAATAGGACGCCACCATCAGCATGTCAACAGCACTGTACTGGGCAGACAGGCCTGCTTGTTGATGCTGCTCGTATCCGAGTTGATAGAGCCGTGGCAAACCTTCCTGTACGAGGGCAAAGGCACCACCGACAAGAAGAACGGTCGTCAATCCGAGCCATCTCTTGAGAGCAGCTAATTCAGAGGGAAGTAATCCGGGTTTGGAGAATTGAAGAACCTGAAACAAAATCAAGGGTATGCATGAGAAGATCGCCAACATCAGACAGGTTAACCACCGAACAGCACTCCATTGAGCAGGGTCGTAGACATTCAGGCAATCACCAACACACGGTTTCAGAGCGCTGAGGACGGTGTCAAGAACATCATCAACGTAAAGGGACCACACCAACGTGAGCGTTGCGATTGTTGCAAAGACAAGCGTGGTGCGCCATGTGAGTTCATCCAAGTGGGATTGAACGGTTCGTTGACGGTCGTGTTCAAGGAGAACCGACATGCGCCTTCACTCAGACTAAATCGGTGTACTGCTTTGGAGCACGGGCTTGAGCAATCGTTCGATAGACCCCGTAAATAGCCCATAGAGTCAGCATGCCTGCTACGAGGGCATAGCCCCATGGTTGTCCACTGTCGACCAGATAGGCGAACAGAACAGCCAAGCCTGCAGCGAGCACACCACGTCGCAGACCTTGAGGAACAGCGAGGCTCTTGTCAAGATGAGTTGGTCCGCCTCCAAATCGACGCTCGTAAAATTCTCCCTGAATGACTGCAGCGACGATGATCAAGGACAATGTGGTCCAGTAGTAGAGGTTCCCATTGGTGAAGAAGTCGTGTGCAATGCCCTCTTGACGTTCTGCTTCAACCGCCTCCGGGTCCTCTTCAGCGACGAACAACGAATCGTAGTCGCCAACGCTGATGGTTCGTAGAGAAACATCTTCCTCCGTAGCAATTTCTGTAGCGCCGGGTGCACTGACGGTGAAGGTCAGGATGTTCCATTTATCGCCTTCATCGAAGTTTCCGTTGCCGTTGACAGCGTTGCCAACGAGTTGGAAGTTTGCAGGACCTGCATCTTCTGAAGGGGCCGTCCATTGGACAACCCAATCATTACCGGGTTCGGATTGAGAAAGAGCTCCCGGTTTGTCCGCAACGGTTTGACTTCCCTCACCAGCGATCAATGTACCGATGTCCCCATCCCAAAACAGGAATCCTCCGCCGTCGTTGGATGCATGTTGGAGACTGATGACGAATTCGTAGGTTTCGCTCACGTTGTAAGCTCGAGGAACACCGGAAACAGAGACCACAACTTCAGTGGATGGTGCTCCACCACCGTGGCAAGTGCATCCCGTTTCGATGACAAGATTACCACCGTTATCCCATGGGGGTCCGTTGGGGTTTCCCAAAACGGGAGCGACCAGCATCAAAGAGAGAACTACCATCAACGAAAAGTTACGGAAGTTGCGTCGCATGAACTCACCCTGTTTTTTCCACTTGGCCCCGCTCTTTGAATGTTGCTTCAACTTCGTGATTGTTGAGCCCCATCAGATTTCCTTGATGGCGTTGTTCAAACCGGTCATCATGGCCTTACCGTCGCCAAAGAGCATCATGGTTTTGTCCTCGTAGAACAGGTCGTTGTCAACACCAGCGTATCCCACCGATAGCGAGCGCTTGATGATGACGACCGTTCGTGCTTGGTCGGCGTCAATGATGGGCATGCCGGCAAGTGGACCTTCCCCACTTCGTGCGGCTGGGTTGCAGGTGTCGTTGGCTCCAATGACCACGGCCACATCGCATTCTGGGAATTCTGGGTTGATTTCATCCATTTCGATGAGCTTCTCGTAAGGAACATTGGCTTCTGCGAGAAGGACGTTCATGTGTCCTGGCATTCGACCTGCCACGGGGTGAATGGCGTACTTGACTTCTGTATCGAATTTCTCTTCGAGTAGGTCTCCAAACTCCTTGACCTGGTGCTGACATTGGGAAACGGCCATGCCGTAGCCGGGGACGATGATCACTTTCTGTGCGCCATCCACCATCATGGCTACCTCGTCGGGGTCGGAACCGACCTTGGTTCGGGTTACCGTTTCCTTTGTGCTTCCGCCAAACGACTTGAACAGCACATCTGGTAAGGTTCGGTTCATGGCCTTGCACATGATGAAGGTCAGAATGAGGCCGGATGCACCCACGAGTGAACCGGCTACAATGAGGACAGGGTTGCTGATGATGAAGCCCGTAAACGCAGCAGCAATTCCCGAAAGGGAGTTGAGCAACGAAACGACCACGGGCATGTCTGCTCCACCGATGGGGAGAACCAGAACAATACCGAGCAGGCAAGAGATGCCGATGATGGCCCAGAGATAGTCCGTGTTGGTTGGGTCGTTGATGGACATGACAATCAGGGCCAAGACGCTGATGGTGAGCAGGACTTTGACGGGATTGAGCCAAGAAGGCCCCCACGTTGGTGTGCTGAACCACTTGCCAAAGATTTCAACACCGCCCTTGAGTTTGAACATGGCGAGAAGTGAACCGGTCAAGGTCATCCAACCCACCAAAGCAGACAGTCCAGCGGCCACGACGACGACTTGGAGCGTTAGGCCGGTAGGGAGGGCGAGTGTAGTGTCTTCGATGTATTTCCACGTCTCAGAGAGAGCAACAAGCGCAGAGGCAGCGCCGCCAAACCCGTTGAAGAGCGCGACCAGTTCTGGCATTCCCGTCATCTCAACCTTCACGGCCATGATGATGCCGATGATGGAGCCAACCACGAGACCTGCTACGATGAGTTCCCAGTTCATACCACCCTTCGAGAGTTGCATGTCGACCACGGTCGTGATGACAGCCACCAGCATGCCCATGGCACCGTATTGGTTGCCGAGGGGCGCCGTTCGTGGGTGGCCGAGTTTCTTCAATCCGAAGATAAAGAGGGCTGCTGAGAGCAAGTATCCCAAAGGAATCCATTCTTCCATCTCAAGCCCTCCTGTTCTTGCCGGCAATCATGTTCAGCATACGATTGGTGACGGCAAAACCGCCAACGACGTTGATCATGGCCAGGACCAAAGCAACGAAGGCCAGTAATCCTGAAACGGCGGTTTGTCCGCCGTTGTAAGCGACGTTTGCACCAAGGAGTGCTCCGACGACGCTGATGCCGGAAATGGCGTTCGCACCGCTCATGAGTGGCGTGTGGAGGGTGGCTGGCACCTTGGTGATGAGTTCAAAACCTAGGAAAATAGCGAGCATAAACAGTGTCAAGTTGGCAATCAGTGAGGTCTCTGTAATCATTCAACCACCCCCGCAAGGCGAGTTTGTTTTGGATGGATGGTGCCGTCTTTGCAGATGAGCACACCGCCCATGCCGTTGACATAAAAATCAGAACCTTCCGGAGCACCCACCAGAATATCATCTTCTTCTGAAATCACGACGGCTCCTGATTCTTTGTCGACAAGTGAAGTGTAGAAGGTTGTCAAGTTGTTGGAATACAACATTGAGGCTGTGTTGGCAAGGGTGCCGGGCAGGTTGGAGGTCCCGACGATGATGACGCCGTTCTCCGTGGTGATGACTTCACCTTGTACGGTGTTTTCGCAGTTTCCTCCTACATCGGCGTTCATGTCAACCACGACCGCGCCTGATTTGAAGTTAGCAACAGCACTGGCGGGGACGGTGATGGGGGCTGGCCGACCAAAGATACGAGCGGTAGTGACGATGATGTCGGCGTCCGCAGCCACGCCACACACGGTGTCGTTGACCTTCTGGATGAATTCAGGCGTAAGCGGTTTGGCGTATCCTGACTCGTCCTCAAAATCGTCCATTCCATCGACTTCAATGAAGCGACCACCCACGGATTCAATTTGTTCTGCTGCAGACTTTCTCACGTCGGAGGCATAGACGACAGCGCCCAACCGCTTGGCGGTGGCGATGGCTTGCAACCCTGCAACACCGCTGCCCATGATCACGACCTTAGCCGGGCGAATGGTTCCAGCAGATGTGGTCATCATCGGAATGCCCTTTGGCACCTGTGCTGCACCTAGGAGGACGGCTTTGTATCCTGCAAGGTTGTCTTGACTGGAATTGACGTCCATGGATTGTGCACGGGAAAGTCGACGTGGAATCATGTCCATTGACAACAACGTGATGTTTGCATCCATGCAGGCTTTGACATATTCTGGGTGTCGGAAGGGGTCCGAAACACATGCCAGATTCGCACCTGCTGCGATACCTTCCACGCCCGGGAAGCGTATGCAGACGATGTTTTCGCAAGCGAGTGCTTCCTTTCGGGAAACAATGGATGCACCGGCTGCCTCATAATCAGCGTCGTGATAATTGGCAGCATTGCCGGCTCCGGCTTCAATGAAGACTTCGAAACCGGCTTTGGTGAGCTTCTTCATGCTCGAAGGGACAATACCGACTCGAGTTTCGCCTTCGGGCTCTTTTGGGACACCAAGTTTCATTCGCTCACCTGCAGATGGCACCACCGAAAGGGTAGGTGCAAATCGTCCACATGAAGGAGGTTTTTAGATGCCACGCCTTGATTCACTGTGGCATACTTTCCCCCAGTTCACGAACGACCCCTCAAAATCCCTCACCATTGGACTTATGGACTGACCGTAGCAGGTTCTCATCGTTCGGTGAACACCATGGCGAGCGGTCGAAGAAAAATTGCGGTAATTGGGGCAGGGAATGTTGGAGCAACATGCGCTTTTGTGCTTGCACAAATGAAAATCGCAGATATTGTTCTCCTTGATATCTACGAAGGATTTGCGAAAGGTAAAGCACTCGATATGTCGCAAAACGCCAACGTTCTCAACTACAACGGCACCATTACGGGGACTTCAGACTACAAAGACATCGCCGGTGCCGAGGTCGTGGTCGTAACCTCCGGTTTCCCACGCCAGCCCGGTATGACAAGAGAGGACTTGATTGGAAAAAATGCAGACATTGTCTCACAGGTTGGTTCTGGCATCAAGGACCACGCACCGGATTCGGTTGTTATTGTCGTCACGAACCCGCTCGATTTGATGACCTACCACATGCAGCAAGTCACCGGCTTCCCAGCCGAACGTGTCATCGGCCAAGCTGGTGTACTTGATAGTGCACGAATGGCTCACTTCATTGCCTTGGAATTGAACTGTGCCGAAGAAGATGTTTCACCCATGGTTTTGGGTGGACACGGCGACACCATGGTCCCTTTGCCTCGCTACACGACCGTCGGTGGCATCCCTATCACACAATTGATGAGCCAAGAGCGAATTGACGCAATCAGTGCCCGAACAGCAAGCGGGGGGGGAGAAATTGTCAAACTTCTCGAACGTGGATCGGCTTTCTATGCACCCGGTTCAGCAGCAGCAATCATGGCCGAATCCGTCCTGAACGATCGACGTCGCCTGATTCCTGCTTCGTGTCTCTTGACGGGCCAATACGGTTTGAGCGATGTCTACATTGGTGTTCCATGCATCATTGGCTCCAACGGGGTTGAGAAAATTTTTGAACTGGAATTGACCGAGGATGAACTTCAATCCCTCCAAGGTTCTGGTGAGTTCTACAAGGGACAACTGAAGGACGTTCTTGGCTACTGAGTTCGGACGATGCAGAGGCTTCTTTCTCTGCCCGTGGTGGTGGCGTTGTCCACTGGGTTTGTTTTGACGACAAGTTCCCGTCCTTGTTTCCCTCGACTGCGCATCCGAGTCAACACCTCTTGGCCAATGTAGCATCCCTTCTGCGGATGAACGAGGGCCCCCAGGCCACATGCCAAAGGATGGTGAGCAGCTGTAATTTCGTGGCCATGATAAGGGATAAGGTTGTCAATTCGATATTCATTCCACTCGTCATCGGTCCATGTCGGTTGCCATTCATGTCTTACAGGAACGACGAACATTCTCCCAAAAAACGATGGATGTGTGGTCGCATCCGGAGGGGTTGGCGAATCACCAACATCAATGAAGACATCGTTGAGTTCGCTGATATCCGTGATGGTGATCGGTTGTCCAAGAATTCGGTTAGAAAGGTGTGCTGTCAAGGCTTCTTTATTCATGGCGTGTCCAACAACTGCCACATGGTCGCCAACGGGAATGATGTCGCAAACATCGATGATTTTAGCCGCCCTTGTGGTGAACACGGTGGTGCAAGGACCGTCAACATGGTTGGTCGAGAGGCCGTCCAAAAAAGGAAACAATCCTTGCCCTTGAAGCAAGAGAACAGTGGCCTTGTGGCGTACCAAGCCCATGGGCCGCCCTCAAGCGAACGACTCGCCGCAACCACAAGAGGAACTTGCGTTGGGGTTGTTGATCTTGAAGCCGCCGCCCATAAGTCGGTCCACATAATCAATTTCTATGCCGTTCAACAAATGGCTTGATGCGGAGGGGACCAAGACTCGAAACCCATTGATGTTGAGTTCTTGGCATGGGGTTTCTGTCGACTCAACGATTTGGAGGTCATACATGTATCCAGAGCATCCACCGCTGAGGACGCCAACGAGGAGCGCATGACTGCGGTCGTCGCCAAAGGCGTCTTCCAACATTGACGTGGCTTTTTCCGTAAGGGTGAGTGCAACGTCAACCTCGGCAGGTCGATGCACTTCCAAAGGCGTTGCAGATTCACAGGTGCCGCAGTCCATGATGTAGCCAGGGCTCCACCGTTTTTGAAGTTGACCACTCCGGGCCCATGTTCAGCGCTTCTTCCGCTTCTTATCAACTGCTTTTTGGAGAATGTTGCAGCGACGGATTTGGTCTTTCGCACGCCGTTTGGCTTCATCGCTCAAACCTCTTGGAATCGCTTGCTCGAAACACTTGATGGCGTCCTTGTATCGCTCCATTTCCGCGTAGGCGGTCCCCATGTTGTACAGGGTCTCTCCTCGGACTTCAGTGGGTCGAATCAGCATGGCTTGGTGGTAGGATTCGACACATTTCGGGTATTCTTCGAGGAAATAATACGCGTTTCCTCGATTGTTGAGGATGCGGATGATCATCGCATCATCACCTGCAAAAGCAGGAAGTGCTCGGTCAAAGCATGACAAGGCTTCTTTGTATTTTTTGTCATCAATCAGTTGCACACCTTGATTGAACCATGCCACGTCTTGATTTGAAATGGCGTTGCTGGAGGTCGATTGAGGTATGTTGGTGGCCACCGTTTGGGCTGCGTCCAAGGCCGCTTTGGCCAAGTCGACCTCTGGGTGGGCTGCGACTTCCTCAACCCGTTGTTGTGGTTCAACAGGAGTCAAGAGCATGGCAGCGTCCATCGTGGCGGGTTGGGTTTCGACCGCAGGCTCAATTTGAACCGGTTCTGGCGGCGTCAGCAGGAGGTCTTGTTGCAATGAGGGTGTTGCCACTTCTTGTATTGGCTCTGGAGTAGATTCTACCACAGGTGTTTCTAGGGTTGTGGCTGGAGTTGATGCACCCATGGCGGTTGCTTTCGCATGACATTTCTGAGCGGTTTCATAATCACCGGCCTGCTCCAGAGAGCGGGCCAACCCTGTCCAATGTGATGCCACATCTTGTTCTTGCTGTATCAAAGCCTTCCACATCAACACGGCGTCGCTGTGCTGCTGGCTCAATGAGAGTGCAGTTGCCCGTTCTGGACTTCCTTCGTCACTCATCAACTCGAGGGCTTCACGCGCCATTTCTGGACCTGCAGGTAGCGTTGGTGGGAGACCTGCGACTTGATCCATGACGTCACTTTCACCTTGGGCAAGTTGCAAAAGCATGGAGATGAATTCGGCTTTCATCGGGTGGGTGCTGTTCATTCCGACCAGCGTTCGACATGCATCCAGATATGCTTCAATCAATCCCTCCTCCTTAGCGAGGGCGGCCCATTTCTCAGCTGCTTTGGCGTAGGAATCATCCGCTTCAATCGAGCGCTTGTAACTGTTGATGGCTTCTTGCGACATACCTGAACGTTGTTGAACTGAACCAAGATTGAACCATCCCGGAGCATGGGTGGGTTCGAGGTTTTGAGCATGGGTCATAGCAGCAATGGCATGATTGTCCAAATCCAACCTTGCCATAGCACCGCCGGCTATCCTCCAGGCACCTGCATGTTGTGCCCCGATCGTTTTCAAATGAGGTTTCAGCAAAGCGAGGGCGTCCTTCGGGTTGCCCTGTTTGATGGCATCGGTTGCTTCTTCAACGAGTGTATCGATGTCGATGGTTGGCTCGGGTTCGGGCTCATCCACAGGAGCTGGTTCCTCTTCAATTTCTACAGCCGGCGCGACTTCTTGTAAGACCTCTTGTTGAGCAACAACAACCTCGGCGGCGCTCTGGAGTTCCTCTACCGTCAGCGTAGCGTCTTCATCATGGTCGTGGTGAACGGCTTCTTGAAGCAAAATTTCCGGGTTTTCAATACCGGCTTCTTCCGCTACTTCTTCGACGATCTTCATGTCGACCTCTTGGGTCAATTCTACAGAGGGTTGCATGGCCTCCATGGAGACGGAAATACCACTGTCCTTGCATCGCTCTTTGAGTTGAACCAATGCCGGGTGGCCTGGGAAAAATCCGAGCGCTTTCTCAGCGGTTTCATACGCACCTTCGAGGTCGCCAATGCGTTCCAGCAAGATGGCGAGGTTGGCCGTTGCAGGTGCGTGTTCTTCGTTGAGGTCAAGACAAATTTGGAACGACTGTCGAGCCCCTCTCGCATCTTGCTGGGCTTCGAGGAGAACACCACGGTTGAACCAAGCCATATCGCACGAAGGGTCAAGGGCGATCGCTTTGTTAAAAGCAGCGAGGGCACCTTTGACATCGTTACGACGACTGCGTTCTTCTCCAACGGTAAGGAGGACTTCGACCATTTCTTCTGGGTCTTCAACATCATCCAGTTCCGGAATGATGTTTCGCGGGGTTTCGGGGACTGCGGGTTCTTGCGTTGTCGTTGTTTCAACATCTTCGTTTTCAACGGCCTCCAATGCCTGATTGACCGAGGTCAATGCGATGTCATCAAGACCGTCGGAATCATCGCCCAATTCACCGCTTAAATCGTCTTCGGCGTCCGACATGCCATCACCGGTTTGCGACGAACGCCGAAGCATGAATAAGCATTGCTTCTTGTTGGACATGGGTTGAATCCTTACATTCAAGGGCTGGTGAAGGTTGGAAACATCATGGGCGATGAATCCATCAAAATCTTGGGCCTTTCCGGAGAATACCGTTCAACTTCAAAATCCGGCATGCTGGTCAACGCCGCTTTGACAATTGCAGAAAGCAAGGGCGCCGAGGTTGTGTTTTGGGATCTTGCCGAAAAACCACTTCCGCTGGTTGGTGAGGAAGGGTGCTGGAACCATCCTCATGTGAAGGAATTTCAAAACCTCCTCGAGGAGACTCAAGCCTTCTTCCTTTCTTCCCCTGAATATCACGGAACCATGTCGGGTGTGATGAAGAACACCATGGATTGGATGTACGATAAGCACGTGGGTGGCAAGGTATTCGGCTTAATGTCGACCCTTGGTGGCGTGACCAACGCCAACACCCTCAATCACATGCGAATAGCCCTCCGTTGGTTGCATGGATGGCCCGTCCCTGAACAATTGGCGATTGGACATGTGAAGGAAGCGTTTGATGACAATGGAAATCTGGTGGATCAATCACTCCAAGAACGACTTGAGAAGTTGGTTGACGCCGTTCTCTCTGCATCGAAGAAATTGAGTGCGTGAACATGGATTCTGGCGCATCATCTCCTTTTTTCACCGACGCCTATGGTTCATCCTATCGTTTGGTGGAGCCGGGTTCTTTCGTCATGGGTGATGAAAACGGTTCGGGAAATCCCAACGAACAGCCTGCCGGTCTGGTTGAAATCACACAGCCTTTTTTTCTCGGAGAGCGAAACGTTACGCAGGCTTTTTGGCTCGACGTGATGGGTGAAAATCCCTCAAAGTTTCAGGAAGGATGGAGTGCAGGTCTTCGCCCTGTAGAACAAATCGACATGGATGACGTTGAGTTGT
The DNA here is from genome assembly GCA_030741355.1 of Candidatus Poseidonia sp. Lineage (GTDB taxonomy): Archaea > Thermoplasmatota > Poseidoniia > Poseidoniales > Poseidoniaceae > Poseidonia. Next base: position 48,057 of record JASLVM010000009.1, read on the forward strand.
TCATGCAACGCTTGAATGAACGAGACGCCGAGATCATGCATCTAGGTCTGCTTGGAGAGTGGCGTTTGCCATCAGAATCCGAATGGGAGTACGCCGCCCGGGCTGGAACCCGAGGCCGATGGTCATTTGGCGACAAGGACATTGAATTGGACGAACATGGGTGGCACGCAGGTAACTCGGGTGGGACCACGCGTGAAGTTGGTTTGAAGAAAGCCAACCCTTGGGGCTTTTACGACATGAACGGGCTTGTTCAGGAGTGGTGCGCAGACCATTGGCTCAAATCATACGAAGGTGGTCGCCAACAAACTCCAATGTCGGTGGATGGTGCACAAAGGTATGTTGTCCGTGGCGGTGCATGGTTCACGGAAAGCGATTCAACACGGTGCAGTGCTCGCTCTTTTGCCGACCGAACCAAGCGTAGCGATGGTTTGGGTTTACGACTCGTATGGTCTCCTCTCGATAATCAACCGCCCATACAAGATTAGGGGGTTTCGTTTTCCATGAGGCTCCAATCATAGGCGTGGTCCTCAGGCAGCTCGTCTAGCACCTGATGGTCAGGGGTTTTTCCGGGTCCAATAAACCAACGTCCCAACAACGGCTCCTCAATGACGAGCATCAAATTGTTGTTCATCATCTGTTGAATCGCAGCGGCCGTGCGTTGCATGACAGGCGCAATTGTTTCTCTGAACATTTCATTCATCACTTGGCAAATTTCACCAAAGGTGCGACTCCCGTCTGCAAGTTCCCACAGCATGCTGTTCATCCCATCAAGTGGCCTTCGCAATTCTCGAGGTGCTCGCAAAAGCGATGCAATTTTGCCTTCAATTCGACCAAATTGCTTTGGGATTCTCAAAACGATTCGCCGACCACTGACACCCCGAAGGTTTGGATCTTTGTGCACATCACCTGTTCTGGCCCACCAAACAGGCGTTCTGCAAGGATACTGATTCACCAAGGGGTGATGCTCGATGCCCGCCAATTCCTCCATCGTCTCACCGCTCAAAATTCCATCCAGGTCCAAACCAGAAGCGTTAGCATCGAGGCTGTTCCCAAGAGTGCTACCGTGCGAGTGGTTTGAACGCGTTGTGTGAAATTGCGGAGGTACCACGTACCAACACCACACGCCGCCACCATGAACCACAGGGCATACCAAGCAGGAGGGTAGGTCTCCATAACCTACGCTCATCAAAGGGTTCCATCAAGGTATTGCTGACCGTAGTACGCCCACTGCTCTTGTGTCCACCCTGGTGGTAGGCCACCGTCCGGTAACGGTGGGCCCGCATTTGATTCTGGTGATGCCGAGACCGGTGGTCCGGCTGGTTTTGCGGGTTCTCCATGGACTTCTGGTACAATTTTTTGTTCATGAACGCCGCTTACAGGAGGTCCTGCCTGCGTCGTCTCAAACACCTCTTCCAGTTCTTCGTCCCGACCTCTTCCTCTCATCAAGAAGAGCAAACCTGCGATGAAGACAAGGAAACCCAGTCCCGCGCCAATCAGCGTTGTGGCTGACATGGTCGAATCGGCCGGTGCAGCCTCAAACGAAAGATTCAGGACGTACGTCGTTCGAATGGACCCGTCTGATGTGGACGATTCGATCGTTAACTGTCCGTCAAGAGGGCCCGACATCCTGAGAACTTCGCACCGCTGTTGATTGATTTGTGGCGAAACATGGCCGGGGGTGAAAGCAATATCAATACCCGATTCATTCACCAGGCGCTTGTCGCAGGAGATTTGCCAACCTTCTTCTCCAACCATCGTCAGCACCACGTTTTCATTCATGCTCGATGTCGATGTTTGATTGATTTGAACCAGACCTGATGTCCCATGGGGCACGGGCCCAACCTGCATGACGCCAGCCTCGACACTGACGCTTCGTTGTTGATTCAACATCACGAGAGCTTCGGCACTCATGGCTTTGGGAAGGTTATCCTCATCCACTGCACCAAGGACATCAAACCGCAAAACGAAGCGAGTGTTCAGGGGTGCTCCTTCGGGTATGAGGACATCAAGGCGCAGGGTGAGTTCATCTCCAGCGGGAACCATCAAGGGCACTTCGGTGCCGACCGCTCGATCTCCACCTTCAACGGTGAAGAAAGCAATGAGTCCTGGAAGGGGAGGTGAAGACGATACCGTTGCTTCAACTGAAAGTCTGTTTTCTACAGCATTACCCGTGTTGATGAGACGTGCTTCGGCAAACATGCTTCCACCCGCCATGGTCCCGTCGGATTGACCGGCGGCTACGATTGAAGGTATTCGAATAGAATCCGTTGACATGACAAGTTCGATGGCATTGTCATTCAATTCCAAGTCGACACCCTCGCCAATATGTTCCGCTTGGATTTGCAGCGTGTGCATTTCACCTGCGGCCTCCGTCATTGGCAAGAGCACCCAGATGCTGATGTCCTTTTCGTGCTCAAGGTCATACGATACACTGAGTTGAACGGGCTGGGAAATGTTTTCCCCATCTGCTGATAGCCACCATGTCCACGTTTCCGGGATGTCCTCCGGCGTCAGGGTTACTTCAGTCGCACCGTTTCCGTTGTTAACGACGCGAACGACAATTTCGTTGGCGATACCCGGTGTAAGTTTCGATGGCGATGAAACAGGGAAAATCTGAACGTCGTACGTGGTGGAGACTCGGAGGCCATCGTAGGCTTCTCCCTGTATTTCCATCAAACTTCGCTTTGATTCAATAACAGGCGTGATGCTCGGTCCCCGGTCGTTGGCTTGAGCATTTTCGGGTACGTCAATCACGACCTCGAAGGTCGTGCTCGCCCCTGGATTCAAAACTGCATCCGGCCGGGTTGGCTGGTGAACCGTCCACGTTCCTGGATTTTCTACATCAACACGCATCTCAAAGATATCTTGTCTGGAGGCGTTGTTCCAAATGGTGTATTTGAGCGTGACTTGAGACCCAGCATCCACGTATTGTTTTCCGATGGCATCGATGTTTGAGAGTTCAACTTCAGCGTCACTCACCATGGAGGCAGAAACGGCAATGGTTTCCACGTCCGTTCTTGATGTATCATTTTGTGCCTGCAACGTCAAATCAAATTCCACCACGGTGTCAGGCGCAGCATTCGCAGGAACCGTCATGGTAAACAGGGCCTGCACGGTATCATTGGGGCGTATCAAAACCGATGACGACTGCGTCCAAGCGAGGCCGATAGACCAATCGCTGGGAATGTTGGCCATGTCCATGTGAAGATCAAACACATCCGTTGCACCGCCTTGATTGGACAATCCAACCTCAAAGGTACAGGTGA